>CAYGHY010000037.1:12553-17285 GCA_964349435.1 uncultured Oscillospiraceae bacterium | reverse complement strand
GGGCAAGACAGGGCAGCATCCGTTCTGCACAGTGGATTAAGGGAGGGATTGTTCTCGGACCCAAACCGAGAAGCTATTCCTATACAATACCGAAGAAGCTGAAGAAGCTGGCGCTTAGGTCGGCTCTCACTTCAAAAGTTAATGAACAGGAACTTATGGTTCTTGACAAATTAAAATTTGACAGCATTAAAACAAAACAAATGGTAGATGTTCTTAATTCATTAAAAGCGGGATCCAGTGTCCTTATTGTTATTGACGGTAAGAACGAAATGGTAGAGAAATCCGCGAGGAACATCCCTGGCGTAAAGACAGCATTTGTCAATACCATGAATGTATTTGACATCCTCAAGTATGATAAGTTCATTATAACGAAGGATGCAGTTGATAAGGTCGAGGAGGTGTATGCATAATGAGGACTCCCGAAGATATTATCTTAAGGCCGTTAATCACTGAGAAAAGCAACCTTGAGGTAGCAATCGGCAAGTACACATTTATTGTGTATGTAAATGCAACAAAGACAGAAATCAAACAGGCAGTTGAAAGACTTTTTCATGTAAAGGTGCTTCGGGTTAACACCATGAATTGCGGCGGAAAACTTAAGAGGATGGGTGTTCATGTCGGACCGAGACCGGACTGGAAGAAAGCAGTTGTAAAGATAGACCTTGATCCTAAAGCGGATTCCTATCTGACAAAGGGTGGCAAGGGGATTGTAATAACAAAGAAATTCAAGACCGCTATTGAAGAATTCGGTGTAACGCAGTAATATGCTTTATGTATAAGCACCGAACAGCGAAAACTGACACAGTAATCCAAAGCTAAGCACGCATATAGATGTAAGGAGTGAGAACAAATGGCTGTTAAAAAATATAGTCCCACTTCTCCCGCTAGAAGGTTCATGACTGTTTCCACCTTTGAGGATATCACCAAAAAAGAACCGGAGAAGTCTCTGTTGGAAACATTGACGAAAAGCGGCGGAAGAAACTCATACGGTAGGATCACCGTACGCCACCGTGGTGGAGGAGCAAAACAGAAATACAGGGTAATCGACTTTAAGAGAAATAAAGACGGCATAAAAGCTAAGGTAGCTGCCATCGAATATGATCCTAACAGGACTGCAAATATTGCGCTTCTCTACTATGTAGATGGAGAAAAAAGATATATACTGGCTCCTGTAGGCTTAAAGACAGGAGATTTTATAGAATCAGGAGCAGGTGCCGATATTATGCCCGGAAACACGCTTCCACTGATTAACATACCGGTCGGTACAATGATACACAACATTGAAATCAAGCCCGGTAAAGGCGGACAGCTTGTCAGGTCGGCGGGAAATTCCGCACAGCTCATGGCCAAGGAAGGCGATTATGCACAGGTAAGACTTCCTTCAGGGGAAGTGAGAATGATCAGGGTATTGTGCAGGGCAACGATCGGCCAGCTTGGTAATATTGAGAATGAAAACATCAAGATAGGCAAGGCTGGAAGGAAGAGATGGATGGGCTTCAGACCAACCGTGCGCGGTGTTGTTATGAATCCAGTAGATCATCCTCATGGCGGTGGCGAAGGCAAGTCACCCATTGGAATGCCGAGCCCGGTTACTCCATGGGGCAAGCCTACACTTGGCTATAAGACAAGAAAGAAAAAGAAACAGTCTGATATGATGATAGTTAAAAGAAGGAATCAGAAATAATTAATGTTACGGGAATGAGTAGAGTGCCGACAGTCGGGAACACCTGACAAAGCATCAGATAATTTCCGGAGTAAGGAAAGGAGGATTAACACCAAATGAGCAGATCTTTAAAGAAGGGACCATATGTTGATTTGAGGCTTCTTAGGAAGATTGAGGAAATGAATAAAGTCAATGAAAAAAGGGTTCTGAAAAGCTGGTCCAGAGCATCAACGATTTACCCTCAAATGGTTGGACATACTATTGCGATACACGACGGCAGAAAGCATGTACCAGTATATGTAACTGAAGATATGGTGGGGCACAAGTTTGGAGAATTCGCACCAACAAGGACATTCAGAGGACATGGACACCACACCGAAAGATCCACTTCCCTCAAGTAAGGGCCGGCTAAAAAATAACTATCAAGCAACAAGCTTAATGCCGAAAGGAGGAAATCCAGTTGGAAAAGAAGGTTAGATCAAAAGAAGAACTTTTGAAAGAAAAAGATCAAATATTGGACGCATATAACAAAACGCACAGACAATTTCAAAAGCCGGTTCTCCTGACTAAAAAGGAGAAGAGGGTACTTGGAATAGGCAAAGATGAAGGAAGGGCAGTACTCAATCATGCCAGGATTTCATCAAGAAAAGTCAATATCGTCCTGAATCTTATAAAAGATAAGAGCATTGATGAGGCTTACGGTATCATAAGATACACACCTAAGGCTGCTTCAGAATTCTTACTGAAACTTTTGAAATCAGCTGAGGCAAATGCATCAAATAATAACAGCCTCAACAGAGACGGCCTATTTGTAGCTGAAGCATACGCCACACAGGGGCCAACTATGAAGAGGCTTATGCCAAGAGCGCAGGGCAGAGCAAACAGAATCAAAAAGAGGACGAGTCACATAACAGTTGTTTTAAAGGAGAGGTGACACACCTCAAATGCCATAGCGAGGGATGTCCCCTTTTGAAATAGTTAGGTACTTGATAAGAAGGAGGTTGGATAATGGGCCAGAAGGTAAATCCACATGGATTGAGAATAGGTATAATCAAGGACTGGGATACAAAATGGTATGCCAATGACAAAAACTTCAGCTCGCTTTTAATTGAAGACGTCAAGATCAGGGATTTTATAAAGAAAAAGTTATATATTTCCGGCATATCAAGAATTGAGATTGAAAGGGCTGCGAACAAAACAAAGGTCAATGTTCATACAGCCAAGCCAGGTTTGGTAATAGGCAAGGGCGGAGCAGGCATTGAGGATTTGCGTAAGGAAGTTGAAAAACTTGTCGGGAAAAGTATACTTGTCAATATAACAGAAATCAAATCTCCGGAGTTGGAGGCACAGTTGGTAGCAGAGAACATAGCCTCTCAGCTTGAGAAGAGAATATCCTTCAGGAGAGCAATGAAGCAGTCTATGTCAAGAGCGATGAAATTAGGAGCAAAAGGTATCAAAACCGCAGTTTCAGGACGGCTTGGCGGGGCTGAAATCGCCAGGAGGGAACACTACCACGAAGGCACCATACCTCTGCAGACATTAAGGGCAGATATTGACTACGGCTTTACTGAAGCGAATACAACTTTCGGCAAGCTTGGTGTTAAGGTCTGGATATATAAAGGTGAAGTTCTTCCTGCTGCCAAAAAAGAAAAGAAAGCAGAAGGAGGCGAACGGTAATGTTAATGCCTAAAAGGGTAAAGCGCAGAAGAGTGCACAGAGGCAGGATGACCGGTGTAGCAACCAGAGGCAACTTCATATCCAACGGTGAATACGGCCTGCAGGCACTTGAACCGGCATGGGTAACCGGCAATCAAATTGAGGCAGCAAGAGTAGCAATGACCCGCTTCATAAAAAGAGGCGGTCAGGTGTGGATAAAGATATTCCCTGACAAGCCGGTTACAAAGAAACCTGCTGAGACCCGCATGGGTAGCGGTAAGGGTTCACCGGAATACTGGGCTGCGGTAGTCAAGCCGGGAAGAGTATTATTTGAAATTGCGGGAGTGCCGGAAGAAACGGCGATAGAAGCTATGAGGCTTGCCATGCATAAACTTCCTATGAAGTGCAAATTCATAGCCCGCAATAATGAAATGGGTGGTGACGAGAATGAAAGCCAGTGAGATGAAAGATATGACGCATGAAGAGCTTCAGAAGGAATTGAACGGGCTTAAATCTGAACTGTTCAAACTACGTTTCCAGCTTGTCACAAACCAACTGGAAAATCCTATGAAGCTTAAGGATGTAAAGAAATCGATTGCCCGAGTAAAGACTGTTATAAGAGAGAGAGAAATAAAGGGATTACAGGCTTAAAACTTCGCGAATTGACGAAAGGAGGTATTCTGCTTGGAAGACAGGGGAATGAGAAAGACCAGAACAGGCAAAGTAGTAAGTGATAAAATGGACAAAACAATTGTTGTTGCTATAGAGACAAGCGTAAAACACAAGCTGTACAAAAAAATCATAAAAAGAACATATAAGTTGAAAGCCCATGATGAAAACAACGAGTGCAAAATCGGTGACAAAGTAAAAGTAATGGAGACCCGCCCGCTTAGCAAGGATAAAAGGTGGAGACTCATTGAAATAGTTGAAAAGGCTCGCTGAGGAACAATTAATAATAACCGCTTAAAAAAGGCGGAGTTATTATTATATCGTTGCTGAAAGCCGATTTCATAACGAACCGTAGATTGGAAGGAGGTACTGACATGATACAAGTTCAGTCAATGCTAAAATCAGCAGATAACACAGGAGCCAAAGAAATGATGTGCATAAAAGTTCTTGGCGGTTCCTGGAGGAAATATGCCAACATAGGCGATGTAATCGTTGCATCAGTTAAAAGTGCAACCCCTGGCGGAGTTGTAAAAAAAAGCGAAATAGTAAAATGTGTCATAGTGCGTACCAGGAAAGGCGTAAGAAGGCCTGATGGATCGTACATCAAGTTTGACGAGAATGCTGCGGTTATAATAAAGGATGACAAAAACCCTAGAGGAACACGTATTTTTGGCCCTGTTGCGAGAGAGTTGAGAGATAAGGATTACATGAAGATACTTTCACTCGCACCAGAAGTTCTATAAG
>CAYGHY010000037.1:0-12453 GCA_964349435.1 uncultured Oscillospiraceae bacterium | reverse complement strand
GGAGGATGTTTAGCGCCTATGGCGCGAATTTCCTCTAAAACATCCAAAGGGAGGATGTTTAGCGCCTATGGCGCGAATTTCCTCTAAAACATCCAAAGGGAGGAGGCGGCTTAAATTGGAAAAACAGGTACATGTTAAAAAGGGAGATACGGTCTATGTTCTCTCAGGTAAGGATAAGGGTAAAAAGGGAAAGGTGCTGGCGGTAAACCCGGACGATATGATGGTTTTCATTGAGGGCGTTAATATATCGAAAAAACACAAGAAGCCCAGAGGAAGATTACAGCAGGGTGGAATTATCCGCCAGGAATCACCGATAAGCAGTTCCAAGGTCATGCTGGTTTGCGAAAGGTGCAAAGCTCCGACCAAGGTATCAAGGGTATTGCATAATGACGGTCAGAAGGATCGTGTTTGCAAGAGGTGCGGAGAGGTTATAGACACACAAAAAGTAACGAAAGAAGATTAGGATGTTCTTTTTGAAAGGAGGTTAAGGTCTAATGGCCAGGCTTAAGGATAAATATGTTGAAGACGTAATACCGGCAATGCAGGCAAAGTTCAAATACAAAAGCGTGATGCAGATACCAAAGCTTGATAAGGTAGTATTGAACATGGGTGTAGGAGATGTTAAGGAAAACCCAAAAGCAATGGACGCCGCTGTGAACGATTTGGCTGCAATTACCGGACAGAAGCCTATTGTTACCAAGGCAAAGAAATCCGTTGCAAACTTCAAGCTGAGACAAGGGATGAATATAGGCTGCAAGGTTACTATTCGAGGCACTATGATGTATAATTTCGTTGACAAGCTCTTCAATGCGGCACTTCCAAGAGTTAGAGACTTCAGGGGCGTATCAGGCAACTCCTTTGATGGAAGAGGCAACTATACTTTGGGAGTCAAAGATCAGCTTATATTCCCGGAAATTGATTATGACAAGGTTGACAAGGTAAGAGGCATGGATATCGTGTTTGTTACCACGGCTAAAACGGATGAGGAAGCAAAAGAACTTCTGAAACTTATGGGAATGCCGTTCAGTCAGAATTGAAAGGAGGAAAAACGTGGCAAAGAAATCAATGATTATCAAGCAGCAAAGAAGTCCTAAATACAGCAGCAGAGCGTATAACAGATGTAAGCTTTGCGGCAGGCCACATGCATATATGAGGAAGTTCGGAGTATGCCGTTTGTGCTTCAGAGTTCTGGCTTACAAGGGGCAGATACCTGGTATTAAAAAAGCCAGTTGGTAAAATCTTAGGAAGGAGGTTGAACATATGCAAATCACAGACGCTATCGCTGACATGTTGACAAGAATTAGGAATGCAAGTTCGGCAAAGCATGAATCCGTTGACATACCGGCTTCCAATATTAAGAAGAATATCGCTCGCATATTGCTGGATGAAGGTTATATTAGGAATGTCGAACTTATAGGTGATGGGAAACAGGGAATTATCAGAATCGCACTTAAATACGCAGAAAACAAGCAGAACGTTTTAACCGGTATTAAGAGGATCAGTAAACCCGGTCTCAGAGTTTATGCAAACAAAGACGAAGTGCCAAAGGTTCTCGGAGGTCTCGGTGTTGCGGTTATTTCCACTTCAAGGGGAATAATGACGGACAAGAAAGCAAGATCTGAGGGCGTAGGCGGAGAAGTACTTGCTTTTATATGGTAAGAAGCCATTTCTGAAAAGAGCCTAAAAAGGCTCATAATATGAAGAACAGGAGGTCCAATCAATGTCAAGAATAGGTAAGATGCCTATTGAAATACCCACCGACGTAAATGTTGATATCAAAGGCAATATTGTAATTGTAATGGGACCAAAAGGCATTTTGACAAAAGAGTTCCATAAAGATATGATGATAAAGAGGGAAGGCACACAAATATTGGTAACAAGACCTTCCGATAATAAAATCCACAGATCCCTCCATGGCTTGACAAGGACTCTGGTGAGCAACATGGTGGTAGGAGTTACAAAAGGCTTCGAAAAGACGCTGGAAATTAACGGTGTCGGCTACAGGGCACAGAAACAGGGGAAGAAGCTGGTCCTGACTCTCGGTTACTCGCATCCGGTAGACATGAATGAACCTGAAGGTATAACTTTTGACGTTCCTGCTCCTAACAAGATAATAGTAAGGGGCTGCGATAAGCAGATGGTTGGTGAGTATGCTGCTAAGATAAGGAAGAAGAGAGAACCTGAGGTTTACAAGGGCAAGGGCGTAAAATATGAGAATGAGGTAATCAGGCGCAAAGAAGGTAAAGCCGGCGCCAAAGCCAAGAGCTAGGAGGGAGCTGAAAAAAGATGATTAATAAGCCAAACAAAAATGAAATCAGGCTAAGGAAACATGTCAGGGTACGCAAAAAAATTGATGGCACACAGGGGCGTCCAAGGCTCAATGTTTTCAGAAGCTTAAAGAATATATACGTGCAGATTATTGACGACACAAAAGGGAATACTCTTGTCGCTGCCTCAACGCTTGATGAAGCAATTAAAGGCAGGCTAGCCACCAGCGGCAACAAAGAAGCAGCCAGGGAAGTAGGTAAACTGGTTGGCCAGAAGGCTGTTGAAATGGGCATTAAGCAGGTTGTATTTGACAGGGGTGGTTACCTATATCACGGAAGAGTAAAGGAAATCGCAGAAGGTGCACGGGAAGCCGGACTAGATTTTTGAGTTATAAGATTTGAATGAGGAGGGATGGGAATTGCAGCGTATTGATGCTGGTGCATTGGATCTTAAAGAAAAGGTCGTTAAAATAGGACGTGTTACCAAGGTTGTAAAGGGCGGAAGAAATTTTCGTTTCAGCGCTCTCGTTGTAGTCGGTGACGAACACGGCTATATAGGAAGTGGAATAGGAAAGGCTGCTGAAATACCCGATGCTATCAGAAAGGGAATAGATGATGCGAAGAAGAACCTGATAAAGGTGCCAATTGTTGAAACAACAATCCCCCATGAAGCAATTGGAGAATATGGCGCAGGCAGAGTACTCCTGAAACCGGCAAGACCCGGCACCGGTGTTATTGCCGGAGGACCTGTAAGAGCGGTTCTGGAGCTGGCCGGTATACATGATATCAGGACAAAGTCTCTGGGATCCAACAACCCCATTAATATGGTAAACGCAACGATTCAGGCACTTTCACAGCTCAAGACAGTTGAGGATGTTGCCAGACTTCGCGGTCTATCCGCTGAGAAAATACTGGGTTAGGAGGATACTGCTGTGGTAAAGCTTAAAATAAAGCTGGTAAAAAGCATAAACAAATCACAAAAAAACCAGAAGGCTACTGTAAAAGCTCTTGGTTTGAAAAAAATTGGCAGTGTTGTAGAACATCAAGATAATCCTCAAATCAGAGGAATGATAAAAACAGTATCGCACTTAGTAACCGTAGAAGAGATATAAGGGAGGTGTAAAAGGTGAAACTACATGAATTGCAGCCTGTACCCGGTGCTAAGAAGGCTCCGACCAGAAAAGGAAGAGGCCCGGGTTCAGGTAACGGTAAAACCGGCGGTCGCGGCCACAAGGGTCAGAATTCGCGTGCCGGCGGTGGAGTAAGGCCGGGCTTCGAAGGCGGACAGATGCCTCTCTACAGAAGGATACCAAAGAGAGGTTTCAATAATAAAGATTTTGCTAAGGTTTTTGCAGAAGTAAATGTGTCAACGCTGAATGTATTTGAGGACGGCATTGTAGTAAACGGTGAACTCCTTAAGACGAAGGGAATAATAAAGAAATTGCACGACGGTGTTTCCGTACTTGGAAATGGAGAACTTACCAAAAAGCTTACTGTCCAAGCCGCAAGATTTACCAAAGCAGCATCTGAAAAAATTGAGGCTGCGGGAGGAAAGGCAGAGGTGGTATAAATATGGGCGGAATGTTGGAGACTCTGCGTAATGCATGGAAAATTCAGGATTTACGCAAAAAGATAATATTTACTATAGCCATGCTGTTAGTATACAGAATAGGTTCATTTATCCCAAATCCGGGACTTGATGCGGAAAAGTTTTCCGAACTGCTAAATTCAGCCGGATCCTTCGGCGGATTTCTGGACATCATTTCAGGCGGATCGTTTAAACTCGCTACAGTCTTTGCGATGAGTATTTCACCATACATTAACGCCTCAATCATCATGCAGCTTTTAACAGTTGCCGTACCTGCACTTGAAAGATTGCAGAAGGAAGGTGAGGAAGGCAGAAAGATCATACAACAATATGTCAGATATGGCGCTGTCGTACTTGGCTTGGTGCAGGCTATCGCTCTTTATATAACCATGATTAACCAGGGAGGAATTATTGACGGAGGAAGCATATGGAGTTTCCTTACAATAACACTTACCTTTACCGCAGGTACTGCATTCCTTATGTGGCTGGGTGAGCAGATTACTGAATTTGGAGTCGGGAATGGCATATCCATGATTATATTCGCAGGTATTGTTTCGAAAGGACCAAGCGGAGTTGCGGGTATAATAGACAACTATGAACTTGGCAGATTTGGGCAGGGCGGATTCGGCATATTGGTAATAATACTTATACTTGCCGTATTTCTCTTTGTAATTGCAGGCGTAATTTGGGTGCAAGAGGCTGAGAGAAGAATACCCATCCAGTATGCAAAACGTGTAGTCGGAAGAAAAATGTATGGCGGTCAGAGCACACATCTGCCCATAAAGGTAAATCTTGCAGGTGTTATTCCAATTATATTTGCTATGTCCATCATGATGTTTCCTTCCACGATTATTACAATGTTCTTTGCCAATTCAAACAATTGGTTTGTAAACTTATTTAAAAACCCGGAACAAAGTCCGTTGTATGTTGTCTTTTATGCTTTGCTAATTCTATTCTTTACGTTCTTCTACTCTGTGATTCAGTTTAATCCGATAGAGATCGCAAACAATATGAAAAAGAATGGTGGCTTTATTCCGGGATATAGACCTGGAAAAGCTACATCAGATTATATTTCCAAGGTTCTTAACAGAATTACCTGGTTTGGGGGGTTTTTCCTGGCGATTATTACAATCGCTCCAATAATGATCGGGAACTTTACAAACATTCCCGGGATTTGGCTCGGCGGTACGACTGTACTGATTCTTGTAGGTGTTGCACTTGATACGGTTAAGCAAGTTGAGTCGCAGATGCTGATGAGGCATTATAAAGGATTTCTGGAATAGGATTTAGGGGGCGGAGATAGGCATGAAACTTGTTATTTTGGGTGCGCCGGGCGCAGGGAAAGGAACACAGGCGGTTAATCTGTCTGAAAAATTACATGTTCCTCATATTTCAACCGGTGACATATTCAGAAGCAATATAAAAAATGGCACACCATTAGGCAGGTTGGCCAGGGAATACATCGATAAGGGTGCACTTGTCCCTGACGAGGTTACTATAGATATAGTTAAAGACAGACTTCAACAGGCCGACTGCAAAAACGGTTTCATCCTTGACGGTTTTCCGCGGACAATACTACAGGCAGAGAAACTGGACAGTTTTTTATCAGAAACAGGAACTGCTCTTGATTGCGTGTTGAAAATATCGGCGGGGGATGAAGTGATTATTAAGAGGCTTTCCGGTAGAAGAATCTGCCCCGTATGCAATATGGGCTACCATATTGATTTCAGCGAACCGGCAAGGAATGGGATTTGTGCCGAATGCGGCGCAAAGCTGATTCAAAGGGAGGACGACCGTGAGGAAACAGTCATCAACCGGTTGAAGACATATCACACACAGACAGAACCCTTGATTGGCTACTATAGAGGGAAAGGAATTCTGCTGGAGGTTCAGGGACAGTATAAAATAGCTGATACAACAGCAGCTGTTTATAAGGCTTTAGGATTTAAGGAATGATATCAATTAAATCAAAGATGGAACTGGAAACGATGAGTAAGGCAGGCGAGATAGTAGCAAACGCCCTCAGACTGATCGAAGAAGCAGTTAAACCCGGCATTACGACAAAGGAACTTGACAATATAGCGGAAGCGTATATCTTAAGTCAAAATGCCGCACCGACCTTCAAAGGGGTCAAATGTGGGATAAAAGGCGGAATAGATTTTCCGGCAGCCATTTGTGTATCTGTCAATGATGAAGTGATACATGGGATACCGAGTTTAAGGGAGTTAAAAAATGGAGATATTATAAGTGTCGACATAGGAGCCGGTTTTAATGGATTTCATGGTGATGCTGCAAGGACTTTCCCTGTAGGAAAGGTTTCAGAAGAAGCGCTCAGATTAATAAAAATAACGGAGCAGAGCTTTTATGAAGGAATACGAAAGGCTGTTAAAGGAAATCGTGTAGCAGATATCTCCAAAGCAGTCCAGCAATATGTAGAGCAGAATGGTTACTCAGTCGTACGTGATTATGTCGGACACGGCATAGGGCGGGAATTGTGGGAACCTCCTCAAATACCTAATTACGTTACGAAGGAAAGAGGTCCGAGGCTCGAGCCGGGCATGACCATTGCTGTTGAGCCCATGGTCAATCAGGGCGTATTTGATGTAAGACCGCTCAAAAACAAATGGACGGTGGTTACTGCAGACGGTAAGCTGTCGGCGCATTATGAAAATACGATTGCCATAACTGATGACGAACCGTTTATTATGACAAAACTCAGGGGTGAGAGTTTTTGAAAGTGGATTTGGGCCAGGTAGTTGTTTCTAGAGCAGGAAGAGATGCAGGAAAGAAATTTGTTGTAATTAAAGTGCTTGATCACCTTTTTGTGGAAATTTCAGACGGCGATCTTCGCAGAATGGAAAAGCCTAAAAAGAAGAAAATCAAACATTTGAATTTAACAGACGAAAAAGTGAAAAGCCTTGAGAACAAACTCAAGAACAATATTAAAATAGCAAATGCGGAAATAAGGAAAGCTCTGGCGGGCCTGGATACACAGAAAAACGAAGAATGAGTTCAAATGGAAATGAGTTGTTAAGGAGGTTATGAGGTTTGGCAAAGGATGATGTGATTGAAGTTGAAGGGAAAATTGTTGAAGCATTGCCCAATGCAATGTTTCAGGTGGAGCTGGAAAATGGCCACAAAGTGCTGGCTCATATATCAGGCAAGCTCAGAATGAATTTTATCAGAATTTTACCGGGTGACAAGGTAACAATTGAGCTGTCTCCATACGATTTGACCCGTGGAAGAATAACATGGAGAGCAAAGTAAATAATTGATAGGAGGGTTTAAAGTGAAAGTAAAGCCATCTGTAAAAACAATGTGCGAGAAGTGCAAAATTATTAAAAGAAAAGGCAAAGTAACAGTTATTTGTGAGAACCCGAAGCATAAGCAGAAACAAGGGTAAGCGGAATGGAATATTGAACGGGGTTGAATTTGTAAACGGTCTTGTATTGCGAAAGAACATATGATATAATCTTGGCTTAATTTGCAGCAATAATGTTTACACTTTATAATCAATTATCATTTGTTCCGTATCGTATCGTATTGTATTGAATTGATCACTCCGGAGCGGCTGCATGTGCGGGAATTCCAAACATGATCCGGGTGTTAATTATAAAAAGGGAAATAACGACAACATATGACACATTAAAGTTGTATAATGTTTGAGGAATTTATGTGGAGGTGTTTGACAAGATGGCACGTATTGCCGGAGTAGACCTGCCCAGAGAAAAACGGGTGGAAATTGGGTTAACTTACATCTTTGGTTTGGGTAGAAGCAAGGCTAACGAAATATTAAAGAAAACTGCTGTAAACCCGGACACGAGGGTAAGGGATCTGACGGATGACGAGATAAACAGACTCAGAGAAGTCATAGACAAAGAATACAGGGTTGAAGGCGACCTCAGAAGAGAAGTCTCCCTCAATATCAAGAGGTTGATTGAAATAGGCTGCTATAGAGGCAGAAGGCACAGACAGGGCCTACCTGTAAGGGGTCAGCGGACCAAAACCAATGCAAGGACAAGAAAAGGCCCTAAGAAAACCATAGGCGTACAAAGAAAGAAAACGGTATAAAAGGAGGCTGAAGATTGAATGGCAACAAAAACTGCCGGTGCCAAGAGAGTCACCAGGAAAAAAAGAGAAAGAAAAAATATTGAACGCGGTGCAGCACACATCCGTTCATCTTTTAACAATACAATTGTTACAATTACCGATACTGCGGGAAATGTGCTTTCGTGGGCAAGCGCAGGCGGATTGGGCTTCAGAGGTTCAAGGAAGAGCACACCGTTCGCCGCACAGACTGCTGCGGAGACTGCAACAAAGGCTGCAATGGAGCATGGCCTCAAAACTGTTGAGGTTTATGTAAAGGGACCAGGAGCAGGCAGAGAAGCTGCTATCAGGGCTTTGCAGGCTGCAGGGCTTGATGTAAGCCTTATTAAGGATGTAACGCCTATTCCTCACAATGGATGTAGGCCACCCAAGAGAAGAAGAGTGTAATGTGGAGGTGTTAAAATAGATGGCAAGATATACTGATGCATCATGCAGACTTTGCCGCAGAGAAGGTGACAAGCTTTTTCTCAAAGGCGAAAGGTGCTATACCAATAAATGCTCAATATCTAAAAGAGCGTATGCTCCTGGACAACACGGACAGCAGAGAAAGAAAATGTCAGAATACGGTATTCAATTACGTGAAAAGCAAAAAGCAAGAAGATTTTATGGAATTCTTGAAAGCCAGTTCAGAGGATACTTTGGAAAGGCTGTTAAGAGAAAAGGCATTACCGGTGTAAACCTCCTGCAGATATTGGAGAGCAGGCTGGACAATGTAGTCTACAGACTGGGACTTGGCACTTCCAGGCCGGAGGCCAGACAGCTTGTAAGGCATGGACATTTTACAGTCAATGGTAAGAAGGTTAATATTCCTTCAATACTTTTGGAGCCTGGTGATATTGTTGCTGTAAGGGACAAATTCAAGAGCTCTGAAAAGCTTAAATCCATTGTTGATATAGCCGGCAGTAAGGTAGTCCCCAAATGGCTTGAATTCGACTCTGAAAACCTTACAGGAAAGGTAGTTACACTTCCGGCAAGGGAAGAAATTGATTTGCCAATCAGGGAGCATCTCATTGTTGAGTTGTATTCCAAGTAGTAGAACGTGCATTGCTATTTATACCTAAATACGGAAATAACCAGTTAATAGGGCGGTCTGGAGCGGCAGCATGGGTTCCGCTCCGGCAGGCCGGGTAAGCAACTGACTATTCCAACAGAACCAGTAGCAGGGTATTAAGTATGACGTACCGAATATGAAATAGGATTGCGAATCAGTTGCCCTCATAGAAACAAAATTGTAAGTTAAGGGAGGGTTTTTGTTGATTGAAATAGAAAAACCAAAAATTGAATGTGTTCAGTCCACGGATAATAACACTTTTGGAAAGTTTGTAATCGAACCTCTGGAGAGAGGCTATGGTATAACGTTGGGTAATTCACTCAGAAGAATACTGTTATCGTCGTTGCCTGGTGTAGCGGTGACTTCAATAAAAATTGACGGCGTGTTGCATGAGTTTTCTACGATTCCTGGCGTAATCGAGGATGTAACTGAAATTATTCTCAATATCAAGAACCTTTCGATGAAGCTTTTCAGCGATGGTCCGAAAATTGTGTATATTGACGCCGATGGTGAGGGTCCTGTCACAGCCGGAGATATCAAGGCGGATTCTGATGTGGAGATACTAAATCCCAACCTTCATATCTGTACGTTAAACGGTGAAAACAGGCTCTATATGGAACTGGTGATCAATAAGAACAGAGGGTACATACCGGCGGAAAAGAACAAGCAGACAGGCCAGCCAATAGGTATCATTCCTATTGATTCAATATACACACCCGTAAGAAAGGTCAACTACACTGTGGAAAATACCCGTGTGGGTCAGATAACAGACTATGACAAGCTAACGCTTGAAGTTTGGACAAACGGCAGTATCAAGCCTGATGAGGCAATAAGCCTTGGCGCCAGAATTTTAAACGAGCATCTGAACCTGTTCATTGACCTTACAGACCATGCAAAGCATACGGAAATAATGGTTGAAAAGGAAGAGACAAAAAAGGAAAAGGTCCTTGAAATGACAATAGAGGAGCTTGACCTGTCAGTTAGATCATATAACTGTCTGAAGAGAGCCGGTATTAATACGGTTGAAGATTTGACCAACAGGGCTGAGGCAGACATGATGAAGGTGAGAAATTTAGGCAGAAAGTCACTCGAAGAGGTGCTGCAGAAGCTTAATGCCCTTAATCTGTCCCTTGCTCCAAACGAAGATTGAAAAAGATAAGGAGGCAAGAGAATAATGCCAACACAAAGAAAGCTGGGACGTGCTACCAATCAAAGAAAAGCTATGCTGAAAAGCCAGGTTACTGCGTTGCTTCAGAACGGCAAGATAGAGATCACCGAAGCTAGAGCTAAAGAAGTTAAAGCGATAGCTGAAAAACTTATTACCATGGCTGCAAAAGAAGGTGGCAACTTTACGTCCAAACAAATAAAGATCAGCGCAGCAAAGCTGGATAGCAAAGGTAAAAAAATAACCAAAACTGTGACTTCAAAGAATGGCAAAAAGTATGAAGTCGTAAACAGGGAAGAAAAAACCGATATGGTTACAGTAGATAACCCCTCAAGGCTCAATGCCAGGAGAAGGGCTATGAATTGGGTTTACAGGGTTAAAGATGCAAATGGTAAATACATCAATGTAGTTGATAAGCTTTTTGATGAGATTGGACCTAAATTTAAGGACGTTAATGGCGGTTATACCCGAATATACAAGCTTGGGCCAAGAAGAGGCGACGCTGCTGAAGCAGTTATACTTGAACTTACGAAATGAGCATTATAGAAGTGAATAATGTCAGCTACGTGTACAAAGCCAACAGCGAAGAAAGAACTGACATTACAGCATTACGGAACATCAACCTTGCCATAGGGAAGGGTGAGTTCCTTGCTGTACTCGGCAGAAACGGCTCTGGCAAATCAACGCTTGCAAAGCTGTTTAATGCACTTATTTTACCTGCTGTCGGTACTGTTATTGTCAATGGCTTCGATACCACAAATGCCGAGCTTCTTTGGGAAATTCGAAGTTCGACAGGCATGGTGTTTCAAAATCCGGATAATCAGATTGTTGGTACTGTAGTTGAGGAGGATGTTGCCTTTGGGCCGGAAAACCTGGGAGTGCCTCCTGAAGAAATAAGACGGCGCGTTGACGAAGCACTGGATGTAATTGGACTGTCGGAGTATAAAAAGCATGCGCCACACCTTTTATCCGGAGGACAAAAGCAGAGAGTTGCAATTGCAGGGATATTGGCGATGAGCCCCAAGTGTATAATCCTTGATGAAGCGACAGCTATGCTTGATCCTATCGGCAGGAAAGAAGTCATGCGCATTCTAAGGAAACTGAACGTGGAAGAAGGCATCACCATTGTCCATATAACACATCACATGGATGAAGCAGGGAAAGCTGACAGAGTGCTGGTTATAGATGCCGGCAGATGCGTTTTGCTAGGAACTCCAAAGGAAGTGTTCGGAGATGTAAAAAAAATGAAGAGCCTGGGTCTTGATGTGCCGCAGGTGACAGAATTAATGTATGAATTGAATAAGGCAGGTTGTGATTTTCCTCCTGACGTACTGACTGTAAATGAGGCGCTTCAGTGTCTTTCAAAAGCTATAATAAGAGCAGAATGATTTATATATCGCAGCCGTATATAATGAAAATCGCTGTGATGAGCTTAAAAAGAGGATCGTATCCGGACAATAAATGTATTGCTTAAATGCGAAGCGCTCTGTATACTCTTATTCCGCCGCTTTTTTCCATATCTTCAGCATTCCCGAATCGGGTTTTCATTATACTTTTCAAAGTTGAGCCTCCTTTGTTGTGGTAAGAGACAAGCCATAATGCACCATTAGAATTAAGATGGTCATAAGCTTCGTCAATCAGTCTTGTAAGCAGCTTTTTACCTGCCGCCATCGGGGGATTCGTCACGATATCGTCAAAAATAATTCCATCCAGAGCGGTAAAGAGATCGCTCTTAACTGCTTTTATTACAAGTCGGTTCTTTGAAGCATTCAACAATGAATACTCCACTGCTCTCTCATTTATATCGGACAAACACACAGTTTGATTCTTGAATAACGCCTTAATAAAAAGGCCCACCGCGCCATACCCGCATCCCAGATCGAGGACTGTTTTCCCCGAGGGCTCAAAGTTTTCTATCAGCAGTTCAGATGCCCTGTCTACCTTGTTTTCAAATGAAAAAACACCGCTCACTGAAACAAGGGTCAGCTGTGTATTTCTTATAGTCTGTTGAAAGACTCTCTCCTTTATATCTGAAGCAGGTCGTTCCGTATAGTAATGATCGGTCATTGCATATCCTTTCATACCAAATTCTTACCAGATTCGATTTATTGTGTACTGTCTTGAGCGCCAATCGGGTACAGGATAACTTGATATGAACATTTTAACGTCAGCAGGGATATTGTGCAAGCAGGTTGGAAAAATATTTCCTATCCGCTGAAACGGTTGCTTTCTAAAAAAAGCTTGAAGTTATTCCCCGTAACATTATAATAGATAT
>CAYGHY010000036.1:14038-18233 GCA_964349435.1 uncultured Oscillospiraceae bacterium | reverse complement strand
ACGCCTTGTAGCTCTTGATTACTCTATCATTCTAGCTCGCTCTTCAAAGCTGGGGATATTGTAGTAGCTTATTACGGCATGTTATACTATATATGTTTACCAGAGCACAAAGACAGAATGAATGGTAGGGCTTTTGAAGGAGTGTGAATCAAATGGGCAAGTTCATAAAACTGGTTTGCATCATAGTTATGTTTACATATGTGTTATCACTTTACACCCCGGCTTTTGCAGAAAATACTACTCAAACCATCCAACCATTCTCGGATGTTCCTGAAAGCAGTTATGCTTACGGCTCAATAAGTGAACTTCGAAAGCTCGGAATAATAAATGGTATCGGCAATAATCAATTCGGATACGGTCAATCCATAACAAGGGGTGAATTCATTACATTTCTTGTCAGGCTGAAGGGCTGGAAACAGGTTGCTCCGATTAAAGGCTCGTTCACCGATAACCAGAATACAAAAAAGTTTTACTACAGCCCTGTTGAAACAGCACTAGCCAATGGCGTTATTTCAAATGAAGGCGGAAAATTCAGGCCTAATACCGCCATTACACGAGAAGAAGCGGCTGTAATGATTGTGAATTCTCTTGGTTATGGTAATTTAGCCAACCGGCTATATTATCTGGACAAGCCGTTCCCTGATGTTGTTAATAAAATAGGGTACATAACCATTGCAAGAGATTTTGGAATTTTCACCGGAACTCCCTCCGGTTTTAATCCCAACGGCAATGCATTACGCGAACAGGTTGCAGCCATACTAATCAGGATGGTCAACGCACTAAAAAAACCTTTAAAAGAATTGAATGCTTTCTATGCTATCAATTCCTCCCCACAGCAGGATAAAATAGCCGATTTTTCCTCTGTATGCTTTGGATGGAGCAGTCTTAGCTATAGTCCTGATACAGGAAGCATTGTCCTTAATACATCCAGAAATTCGTTCGGTTATAATGATTATTACCTTCCAGTTGGTTTCACTCAGAGACTTTCGTCCGCAAAACAGGCTGGAATTCCTGCCCTTCTTATGATTTGGTCTACTCAGGATTTAAAGTTTACAGAACCTGCCACCGGCCTGCAGGTGGGAGTACCCGAATATGTGCTTACCCGCCCGGAAGTATATAGAAAGCTGATCAGTGATATAATAGCTTCTCTTAATAGCACAACACTCGGAAGTGAAACCGACTCCTTTGATGGAGTAGCAATTGATATGGAGGGTCTGAAAGGTATAAAGCTCAAACAATACTTCAATGTTTTTTTAAAAGAGCTTAAAGCCGCTTTGGACAATAACGGTAAAAAACTCTATGTTGCCGTACATCCAATCAGACACCCTAAAAGAAGTTCGGAAAGTTTTGATGGATACGATTACAGGACTATAGGCTCATTAGCGGATAAAGTCATATTAATGGCACACGATTATGATGCAAAAAAACTTTCCGCAGCCGATATGGCTAGAGGGTTTAATCTAACTCCTGTATCACCCATTGAAGATGTTTATTATGCGCTGCAGGCTATAACTGACACAAAAAGCGGAGTACAGGATAGAAACAAAATTATGCTGCAGATATCTTTTAAATGGACTGTCTGGAATAAAAAGGATGGTAAAATTTTGAATACTCGCCCCGGCAACTTTGATCTTGACAATTTTATCAAGCTGCTAAATAGTGGAACGGTAATTTCCTACCAGTATTCAAAAGAACACGAAAATCCCTATATCAAGTATACAGATCCAAAGTCAGGCGCCGAAAATACCGTCTGGTACGAGAATGCTATAAGTGTAGCTGAGAAACTGAAACTTGCCAGACTTTTCGGCATCCAGGGCATATCGTTGTGGAGGTTGGGTCTGATTCCCGATTATCAACCAGCTGATGGAAGAATGCTTGATATGGACGTCTGGCAAAATATACTAAAGGAAATGGAGAAAAAATAAGTTTGACTGGCATTGGTGTTGTCATATGGCTTGATAATAAGCTCCGGAATAAAATAATTGCCTATGGAATCATTTCTGCTTTTGCATTGATTGCCTATTGCAATAGCTTTGCAGTGCCGTTTATACTTGATGATTTCGGTTCCATTTCCAACAACTATGCTATTCATGAATTATTTGATTTTGCTGCTCTCTGGAAGTTTTATGCCAACAGGATTGTGCTTTACTTTACACTATCTTTAAATTATGCAATACATGACAACGGTGTTGAGGGTTATCATGCTGCAAATCTTTTTATTCACATACTCAACGGAATACTGTTTTATTTAATATTGAAAAAGCTGCTTGCTCTTCCTTATTTTAAAGACAAGCTTTTCTCACAATATAGCACTTTAATATCTGTAATTTCCGCTGTGCTCTTTGTATGCCATCCGATACAGGTAAATGCGGTTACATATATTATTCAGAGGACAGCATCACTTGCTGCCACTTTTTATATGCTTGCAATACTGTTTTTCTTAAAATACAGGATGCACGACAAGTTGTACCATTTACTCCTTACCTTCGTTTTCACAGTAATCTCCATGTTCACAAAGGAAAACACCATTACCATCCCTTTTATGCTTTTATTAATTGAATTCATGTTTTTTTTGAGGGACGGAAAAACATCATGGTATAAAAGAATACTTATCTTTCTACCCCTGTTTGCTACCGTGCCGATTATTCCGGGTACGAACTTACTGTTGAAGGGATATAGCCAGAGCGATCCTAGTGTTAGCTTCAAGGCCAGTACGTCAATGGACAGATTTCAATATTTCTTTACACAGTTGAATGTAATCATTCTGTACATAAGACTAATGTTCATACCGGATAAACAAAACTTTGATTACGGCAGTGATTTTCCGATATCGCAGACCATCTGGGATAATTACTCTTACGTGTCCTTTGTAATTCTGTCACTTTGCGGTCTGTTATCTATTTGCACAATCAAAAGAAACCGCCTGCTTTCATTTGGAATCCTGTGGTTTTTTATTGGGCTTGCAGTTGAATCAAGCTTTATATCCATAAAGGACGTATATTTTGAGCATAGACTATATTTTCCCAGTGCTGGCTTTATTATGTTCCTTATCGGTATGATAATGTATGAAAGAAAGAGAAAACTAATAAAGCCTCTGGATGAGGCATGTAAAACTCTGCAGGAGACTGCGGAAGCCATGCCGTATGCACCTGACCTTCTACATGAGGAGACTCTTTTACCGGAAAATAGCATCAGAAAGATCAGATATTTATTTCGAAGACCCTTGTTACTCCTATTAGTGGCGTCCTTTATCCTAATCCCTCTCTATACAGCGCTTACCATTAGAAGAAACTATATTTTCGGTGATAGTATCAGGCTTTGGAGTGACGCGGTAAGCAGAGCCCCCGGCAGTGACAGAGCCCACAGCGTGCTTGCTACAGGCTATCTGAATGCCTACGACGAGAAAAAAAACAATATAGAATATCTTGATCTGGCAGAACGGGAATTTAAAAAAGCCATTGATTTATATTATTCCAACAGTACTGCTCATGCAAATCTCTCAAAGGTATACCTGTTGAAAAAGGAATATCAAAAATGCATAGATGAAGCAAAACGCACGCTGAATATAGCCAAATCCGAATATGCGCAGTTTAATATGGGCTCTGCCTACAAAGCCCTGGGTAAAACAAAAGAAGCATTGGACGCTTTTAAGGCAGGATATGATTATAACACTCGCAGTACGTTCATATTAAAAGCGCTTGGCGACACCTATTATGAAACAGGTGATTTTGCGAATGCAAAAAAATACTATGAAGAATATCTAGAAAGTAACAAGCGATATAATAACAAAGATGTAAAGAAAAAACTCAGCGAAATAGATAAATTGATAAAATAATTACGAAGGTAGTCTTAGAATCTCACCTGCATATATTGTGCTGTCGGTAATATTATTGAACTTTTCTATCCTGTGAATATATTGGCGTATGTCGCCTTCAGGATTATATTCCCTGGCTATGTCCCATAATGTATCTCCATATTCTACAGTAACAGTTATGTAATTTTCACTTGTATCGGTGCCATTAACAGTACCCGCAAGAAATGTACAGGTTAAGATGATGATTAAAAGCATTATAAAAGTAAAAAAACGTCTTCTATTTTTTAAAATATATTTTTTGTTCATCTTGACGCCCTCCCACAGAACATTTGTTCTATTATTATTATATACAAACAATTGTTCTTTTGTCAACAAATATTT
>CAYGHY010000036.1:7275-14028 GCA_964349435.1 uncultured Oscillospiraceae bacterium | reverse complement strand
ATTTCGAACATTTGTTTTGACTTTTATTGTTTTTTAAAATATAATTGGAATAGAAATGGTATATGTGTATTATAGATTATTGGGAGGGTGTAACAAATGAATAAAAAGCCTAACGATAAGCAACAGCAGATCCTTGATTTTGTCAACAGACAGGTGGAAGACAACGGCTATCCTCCGTCAGTACGAGAAATATGCAGTGCTGTGGGATTCAAATCCACTTCTACCGTGCACGGCTATCTGGAGAGGCTTGAAAAGGACGGCCTTATCACGAAGGATCCTTCCAAACCCAGAGCTTTAAGAGTAATTGGCAGCAAGAAACTGTACCAAAGAGACAGCAGCTCATTTAGTGATTATTATTCAAGGAAAGAGCTTGTTGATGTTCCTATTGTAGGAAAGGTAACAGCAGGAATGCCTATTCTTGCCGCTGAAAATATTGAAGATACCTTTCCCCTGCCTGTTGATTATGTTCAAAATTCCACCGCATTCATGCTGAAGGTTCAAGGAGACAGCATGGTAGAAGCCGGTATCTTGGACAAGGATCTTGTCCTAGTAAAACAGCAGTCAACAGCCATAAACGGTGAAATTGTCGTGGCACTTATCGGTGAAGAAGCGACTGTGAAGACCTTCTATAAGGAAAAGGGCTATGTTAGACTTCAGCCGCAGAATCAATATATGGATCCTATTATAGTACGTGAGAATCTCTCTATTCTAGGAAAAGTAATCGGAGTCTTCAGGAAGCTGTAGTTGTACTATCTTCAGCATTTGTTGCAAAAATAAATTGCTCCGTATTCAAACTCTTTTTTGCCATATAGATATATTCTTTGCTGCACTTAGTACTACAGAGAAGAATTTTGCCTGAAAATTACAAAAGAGCCTGCAGCGGAACAATAATTTTGCAGCAGACTCTTTTTATTTCCAGGAAAAGTGTTTTTTCACCGAAAGTTGAACGGGTTCATTCCCTGTTGGGATTGTCATTAAAAATAAAATTGACAACTTTCATTGGACTAATAGTGGAAATAGCATGCTTGTATACCAACTGTTGCTTGCCGTCAGTATCCAGTACAACTGTAAAGTTGTCGAAACCCTTTACCAAACCTTTAAGCTGAAAACCATTGGTAAGATAAACGGTGACTGCAATATGCTCCTTCCTCACCTGGTTCAAGAATACATCCTGTAAATTGATATTAGGTTTATTCACGTGAAAATCCTCCTTAATGAATACTTCTTTCTTTTGTTGAATTAATAAGAATCAACTTAATTTTACTAGATAGTTCCATTTGATGCAATACACTCTAGAATTATTTTTTCAGCCAGCTCCTTTAGATTGGTATTTTCACCAACATCAAGCCATTTAATTTGTTCAATTCGTCTAAACCATGTCAGTTGTCTCTTGGCGTAATGCCTTGTATCCCTCTTTAATATATATTTGGTTTCTTCAAGAGTACATTCGCCTTTCAGATAGTTTAATATTTCCTTATAGCCAATGCCCTGCATCGCTGTAGTGCCCTTATCGTAACCTCGTTTTTTCAAGCTCCGTACTTCCTCAATCAATCCGGATTGAAACATCCTATCAACTCTTTTGTCAATCCTATTATAAAGCTTGTTTCTGTCCCAGTTCAGTCCGAAGACAATGTATCTAAAAGTAGGTGGTTCAAGCCTGGACATCTGTGCATGTTGCGAAATTGTCCTGTTTGTGTGGGTGTAAACCTCAATAGCTCTTATGACCCTCTTGATATCATTCTCATGTATCTTTTCAGCCGAACTGGGGTCAATAGCCAGCAGTTTATCATGCAGATATTTGTTTCCCTTTTTACTTGATTCAATTTTAAGATTTTCTCTCAATTCTTTGTCGCAAATCGTCTCTGGAAATCTGATATTATAAAGTAAAGAATTGATGTAAAGCCCTGTACCGCCAACTACTATAGGATGCCCGCCTTGCTCGAATATTTGCGAAATATATTTTATTGCCATTTCGCGATATTTTGCAACACTGAATTGCTCATCCGGATACAATTCATCAATCATATAGTGCTTGATGCCTGATCTTTCGATTGCCTCCGGCTTGGCTGTGCCGATATCCATATATCTGTATATTTGCATGGAATCTGCCGAAACAATGCTTCCATTAATCAGCTTTGCCAGCTCTATTGACAACTCCGTTTTTCCGGAAGCGGTCGGGCCTACCAGTACAATCACCGGCTCCATTGAATCTACTTTTCCCCCCTCTCTATTTCCAATTGTACCCAGTACGCCAATGTTTATACAATGCGTTTGAACAATTTTTCCAGTTCATATTGCTTAAGTCGTAGTATTGCAGGACGACCATGGGGACAGGTATATGGATTGTCCAGAATGGCCAGTTTATCCAGCAGCGCTTCAATTTCCATTTCATCCAGTTTTTTATGAGCCTTTACCGCTGACCTGCAAGCTATTGCGTACAATGCTTCATCCGTAATCGAACTCGTTTGTCCGCTATAATTATTCATGACAAAATCCAATATTTCCAAAAACATTCTTTTAGTATCCAACCCTTTTTCGTCAAACGGCACCGAACGAAGTATGATAGAATTTGTGCCGAAACCCTCATAGTTAAAGCCAAGCTTCTTAAAGAATGGTGCCTCATTTAAAGCAAATTGGAATTCACTGCCCGTCAGTTCAATAGGAATGACAGACAGCAATATTTGAGAAACAGATTCATTTTTTGCGTAAACCGCTTTCAGCTCTTCGTACCGGATTCTTTCATGAGCCGCATGTTGGTCAATAAGGAACAGTTCATCTTTCCGTTCAAGGAGAATATAAGTCGAAAAAGCCTGGCCTAGTACCTTCGCGTCTTCAAACAGCTTTGGGAATACCGTTATTGCAGTCGTGCAATCCTGTGTAGCTATTTCGGCATCAGACATATCCGTTTTGCAGTTGGCCGAAGCGTATTCAACTTTGAAGTCTGAAATGTATTCTGATGCAATGTTTGTTCTATCCATCCCACCTGCTATTGCATCAGCTCTTTTCTGATCCAATTCTTTCTTAACACACTCAAAGGCTTGCTGCGTATATACCGGTTTGTCATTCGCTCTTTCCTTGTAGTCGAAGTAAGTCTTGTTAACCTTGTCATGAGCCGGTAAGGTTATTATGGTCGAATGGGACAAAAGTGCGCTGTTTACTGCGTGGTATGCAGCCCTGTAAATGTCCTGTTCGTTTGAAAACTTGACCTCCATTTTTGACGGGTGCACATTCACATCCACCATAGCTGGATTAAGCCTGATGTCCAGTACCGCAAAAGCATATCTGTTCTTCATCAGGAATGTGGCATATGCCGCATCAATTGCAGAGGTTATGATTTTATTCCTGACGGCTCTTCGATTTATGTAAACTGACTGTTGGCTCCTGCTCGAGCGTGAAAGCTCCGCTTTTCCAATATAGCCGGATATTTTTACTCGACCGTCATCATAATTCACTTCTATCAAATGCTTTGTGTTTTCAGCCCCATAAACGCAAAATATTGCACTTTTCAGATCCCCGTTACCGGGTGTGTGTAATAGCACCGTTCCGTTACTAACCAGTTTAAATGAAACGTCGGGATAACCGAGAGCAATCCTGCTAAGCATATCAGCCGTATAACCGGCTTCTGTCGAATCCTTTTTAAGAAATTTATATCTGGCAGGTGTATTAAAAAATAGTTCCCTCACCGTTATTGAGGTGCCAATTGGGCATCCCGTCGGCTTTAAGTCAATGATGCACCCGGCCTTGACTTCAATGCCGACACCTTGCACGGCACTTTTTACTCTGGTGGAGAGCTGGACTGTTGCAACGGCTGCAATACTGGCTAGCGCTTCACCTCGAAAACCCATGCTGGTAATTGATTCAAGATCGTCGGCTCTTCTTATTTTGCTTGTAGCATGGCGTTCAAAAGCCATAGCTACATCATCTTCTGCAAGGCCGCTGCCGTTATCGGTCACCCGAATAAAGGAAATACCTCCGTTGCGGATTTCAACGCTGACACTGGTAGCACCTGCATCGATTGAATTTTCCACAAGCTCTTTAATCACCGAAGCCGGCCTCTCAATAACCTCACCTGCTGCTATCTTGTTGGTCGTATTCTCATCAAGTATAATGATTTTTCCCATACGCTCAACCCTTCCTTGCCTTCTGCTGCAGTCGATATAATATATTCATTGCATCCAGCGGCGTTATTGTGGAGACATCAACGTTTTTCAATTCCTCCAGCACCTCTTTACCACTCCTGTCATCTTGGTTATTAACATAAAACAGCTCAACCTGTCCATCAAGCGTTACTTTTTTTTTCCTGGTCCGGTGTTTGGTGATATCTGCATCTTCCAGTTCCTTCAGCAGTTCCTTTGCCCTGTCTATTACCGGTTGGGGCACACCGGCCAGCCTAGCTACCTGTATACCGTAGCTGCCGTCTGCGCCTCCCCGTATGATTTTTCTGAGAAATATGATGTCTTCTCCTTTTTCCTTGACAGCTATACAGTAATTTTTAATACCCGCTACCTTGCCCTCAAGCTCTGTCAACTCGTGATAATGAGTGGCAAACAGAGTTCTGCTGCCCACCTTTTCACTGTCGGAAATATATTCTATTACGGACCATGCAATGCTTAGACCGTCAAAGGTACTTGTTCCCCTTCCGATTTCATCCAAAATCAGCAAGCTCCTTTTCGTTGCGTTTTCCAGTATTCCCGCCACCTCGGACATCTCTACCATAAAGGTACTCTGCCCCGCTGCCAGATCATCCGATGCTCCGACCCTGGTAAATATTCTATCCGCTATACCGACCACAGCCGAGCTTGCCGGAACAAAGCTGCCAATCTGTGCCATCAGCACAATAAGTGCAACCTGTCTCATATATGTAGATTTCCCCGCCATATTAGGTCCGGTAATAATGGAAAGCCTGTCATCCTCCAAGTCAAGGAACGTATCATTGGGCACAAAAGTCCCCTGTTCCAGCATCTTTTCAACAACAGGATGCCTGCCTGCCAATATTTCAATAACTCCGTTACTATTTACCTCCGGCCTGCAATAATTCTCACGTTCGGCAATCTCTGCGAAGGAACACAGCACATCCAGTTCTGCCAGGCATGCAGCTGTATTTTTAATCCTGCCGACTTGAGCAGCTATGCTTTCTCTCACCTTCGTAAATATTTCGTATTCCAGCTCAATAATTTTCCCTTCCGCCCCGAGAATACTCTCCTCCATCTCCTTCAGTTCCTGAGTTACAAACCGTTCACAGTTGACAAGCGTTTGCTTTCTGATGTATTCCTTTGGCACAAGGTGGAAATAGGATTTAGTAACCTCAAGATAATAACCGAACGGTTTGGTGAAGCCGATTTTTAAGTTCTTGATACCGGTCTTTTCTTTTTCAGCAGCTTCTAAAGCTGCCATCCATTCCTTTCCATCTGTAGTGGCGCGTCTAAGCTTATCCACATCTGCATTATAGCCTGCTTTTATGATTCCGCCTTCTTTTACCGACACTGGTGGTTCATCCATAATAGAATTCTCAATAATTGCGCATATATCCTCAAGACCTTCCATCAGACTGTTGTTCCTAACAGCCGGTATAGATTGGCAGCCCGCAAGTATTTCTTTTATATGGGGTACTTGTTCAAGGGAGTTTTTGAGCGCAATGAGATCCCTGCAGTTTGCACTGCCTAGAACCACCTTGCCTATAAGCCTTTCTATGTCGTGAACTCGTTTAAAAAGCTCGCGCAGCTCCATACGCACCATAAATTTGTCCTTAAACTCAGCTACCGCCTCAAGTCTCTCCCCAATGTCACCGACATTGACGAGAGGCTGCTCCACATATCGACGCAGCGTCCTAGCTCCCATGGAGGTCATAGTCTTGTCCAGCACCCACAGCAATGTACCTTTCCGAGCTTTCTCCCTCATGGTCTCTGTAAGTTCCAGATTGCGTCTTGTGGATATATCCAGTATCATATATTCTTCAAGTTTGTATGGGGTAATGCTCTGAATATGCTCAAGACCTGCTTTCTGCGTTTGCTCCAGATAATAAAGTAACGCTCCGCAGGCGTTGGTGCAAAGCTCTGCGGTTTCTTCCGGCAATGCTCCTGTGCCAAGTCTTTGGGACAGTTTTTCTGCCGCATAATTGTCGTCAAAATATTGATCCTCCAAAGAAGATATGTATGCATTGAAACGTTTCTTCAATACATTAATGGTCTCAGTCCTATTGTACAGGGACTGATTTGTAATAATCTCAGCAGGAGAATACTTTGCAGTCTCATCCAGCAGCTTATTGAGCGTATTTCCCCACGTAATTCTGGTGGCAGAAAATTCACCGGTAGAAATATCAACCACTGCAAGGCCGTACATATGACCTTTAGCGTATATTGACATCAGGTAGTTATTCTTTTTATCATCAAGCATGGTGGTATCTGTAACAGTACCCGGCGTAACTACCTTTAGAACTTCCCTTTTGACAATGCCCTTGGCAAAGACAGGGTCTTCAACCTGTTCGCAAATAGCTACTTTGTACCCTTTGGTAACAAGCCGTGAAATATACCCACCCACCGCATGAAAAGGGACTCCGCACATGGGAGCACGTTCCTCAAGACCACAGTCACGGCCAGTAAGAGTAATCTCTAGCTCTCTGGATGCAAGAGTTGCATCATCAAAAAACATTTCGTAAAAATCGCCCAATCTGAACATTAAAATGCAATCCTTATATTGCTCCTTCATGTCCAGGTATTGCTGCATCATTGGTGTAACAGGCATTGCACCGACCTC
>CAYGHY010000036.1:0-7175 GCA_964349435.1 uncultured Oscillospiraceae bacterium | reverse complement strand
TTTTAATTGTGCTGCGACCCACAGCTGCCACAGCAAGATGAGCATTTTGAAGGTAAACAGTCTTCACCGGTAATGGCAAAGGTAATAACGTCATTTATGTTCTTCATTAAATTGTCAATTTCATTTTTAGCTTCAATGTATACGGATGTGACCGGGTAAGTATTGATTTCATTCTGCTTTGCCATTAGCATATCTTTAATTTCACTGATTTGAACTTCAGCCTTCTTATCTCTTGCCGCCTTCACCAATTCTACCTGCAAAAGCCTGAAATCCTCCATCAGCCCCATGCCTCGTTCATCACCTTCTAATATGGCTTCAGCCTTTTTCAGCTTCAGCAGTTCCGGTGAATTTCCTAGTAAATCTCCCAATTCTCTAGCCTTTATCAAAATGTCCATATATCCTCCTGTAAAATTTACTCAAGCTTACCTTCCAGCGACCAGGTGCCTATTTTTTCTATCTTTACATTTACTAGTCTTCCTGTGATATCTGCATTGCCTTTAAAATTGACAATCTTATTCGTTCTTGTACGTCCTCCAAGCATGCCGATACTGTTCTTGCTAAATCCTTCCACCAGCACCTCAACACACTTCCCGGCCAATCGTTGATTTAGTTCTCTGCCAATGGTATTCTGAAGTGAAAGAAGCGCTGCAAACCTCTTCTTTTTAACTCCCTCACTCACCTGATCCGTTTTCTTAGCAGCAGGTGTGCCGGTGCGCTTTGAATATAGGAATGTATAAATATAATCAAATCGCACTCGTTCAATAAGATCCAATGTTTGCTCATAATCTGCTTCATTTTCTCCTGGATAACCTACAATAATATCCGTTGTAAGAGCTATGCCCGGTACTTCTGAGCGAATCTTTCCAACCAATTCCAAATAATGCTCTCTGGTATACTTCCTGTTCATTTCATCCAGAATGGCATTGCTGCCAGCTTGCACAGGCAAATGCAAATGTTCGCACACCTTGCCGCAATCCCTCATGGCCAGTATCAATTCATCTGACAAATCTTTTGGATGGGAGGTCATAAAGCGAACCCTTTCAATACCTTCCACATCCTCCAGACTGCGAAGAAGGCCGGCAAAATTGCTGCCACGCTCTAGATCAATGCCATAGGAGTTTACATTCTGCCCCAATAGTGTTATCTCTTTAAAGCCCTGGTGTCCGAGAAGCCTCGCCTCATCTATGATATCCAAGGACTTCCTGCTTCTCTCCCGTCCCCTTACATAGGGCACAATACAGTATGAACAGTAATTATTGCATCCATACATTATAGTCAACCATGCTTTTATACCCTGTTCTCGCTTGATCGGCATTCCCTCGGCAATAAAACCGTCCGAGATGCCAACATCTGCAACCGGAGATTTGGAGTTGAGGGATTTATACAAAAGTTCAGGGAATTTGTGCAGGTTGTGGGTTCCAAAAATCAAATCTACCTGTCTATATTTTTTTAAGATGTGTTCAACCACATTCTCCTGCTGCATCATACATCCGCAAAGCGCTATGATCATGTCGGGTTTTCGGTTTTTTAGTACCTTCAACGCACCCAAATGCCCGTATACTTTCAGTTCAGCATTCTCCCTTACACAGCAGGTATTATAAAGTATCAAGTCGCAATCGTCTACTCTTTCCGTAAGTGTATATCCCATAGCTTCCAGCATCCCAGCCAACTTTTCTGAGTCGTTCTCGTTCATCTGACAGCCAAAGGTGCTGATGGTGTACTTTCTATCCGCTTCAGGATTCAGCTGCCGCAGCGAGTGCATAAACGCATCCTGTCTGGTCATCTCTTCTTCAGGGATCAATATGCATTCCCTTTTACTCAATGCTAATCGTTCCTCCAGTTGGTTATTCCCCAATATCCATGTTGATTTTCCCATTATACCATTTGCCTATAACGGCTTCAATTTTTTATTAATTTCATTAAGGGGCCCCAACACAACATGTCTTTTGGAGCCGTCCTGCAGGCAAACCCCCGCATGTCTGCAATTAGACAACCTCCAGCAGCCTGTACTGTGCGGTATAAAGCTTCCAGTACGCACCCTGTTCCGCCATGAGCATTTCATGGCAGCCCTGCTCTACTATGTTCCCATCCTCAATATACATGATTTTGTCAGCATTTCTGATAGTAGACAGCCTGTGCGCTATAATGAAAGAGGTTCGTCCCTTCAGCAGTCTTTGCAATCCTTCCTGAAGAGCCATCTCGGTTTTAGTGTCAATACTTGACGTAGCCTCGTCCAACACCAGAATCCTCGGGTCGGCCAGCAACGCTCTTGCAAAGGATATAAGCTGTCTCTGGCCAACCGACAGTCTGGATCCCCTCTCGTTCACCTCGGTATAGTAGCCCTCTGGCAGCGAACTCACAAATTCATGGGCTCTAACCGCCTTAGCTGCCTCAATTGCCTCTTCATCCGCAGCCTCAGGCCTGCTGTATTTAATATTGTCCATGATTGTTCCGGAGAAAATAAACGTATCCTGCAGCATGATTCCCATCTGCTTCCTTAGAGACTTAAGGGTTACCTCCCGGACATCCCTGTCGTCTATTCTCACGCTTCCCGACTGTATGTCATAGAATCGGCTTACAAGGTTCACGACCGTTGATTTGCCTGCACCGGTAGGTCCGACCAGAGCAACTGTCTCGCCTGGTTTAACAGTAAAGCTAACTTTATTGAGTATGACCTCATCCTTCTGGTAGCTGAAAACAACCTCCTTAAACTCTACAGAGCCCATTACTGCGGGCAGTTCAACAGCTCCAGGAAGGTTATCGACAACAGGTCTTTCATCGATTGTCTCAAAAATCCTTTCCAAGTAAGCCACTGCATTAATAATAACATTGTAGAAATTGCCCAGATTGCTGACAGGCTCCCAGAAACGCCAGATGTAGCTGATAAACGCAATAATTATACCGACTGTTACTCCTCCCGTACCGAGCCATTTGATTCCGGCAATAAAAACCGCTACAACACTTGTTACAGATATGATATCTATTAAAGGCCACATCAGGAATTGAATTTTGATTGCCGACATCCAAGATTTTCTATATTCATCGCTCTGCTCCAGAAATATCCTCAAGTTTTCACTTTCTCTTGCAAAGGACTGGGTTACCTTGATGCCACAAATGCTTTCATGTATATAGGCATTCATGTTTGCCTGCTTTCTGCTTACCTTCTGCCATGCCTTCCTCTGCGCATTCTTAATAAGCATGGTGGCCACAACCAGAACAGGCAATCCCACCAGACAGATAAGCGCCAGTCCGGTATTGAGATAAAGCATAAAGCAAATAATAGCCAACAGTGTGAACATGTCCGTGATTAGGTTTATAATACCGTTTGAAAGGAGATCACTGAGTGAATTTACATAGTTAACCACTCTCACTAGTATCTTGCCATGAGGTCTGCTGTCATAATAGGAAAAGGGCAGCTTCTGCAAATGGACAAACAAATCCCTCCTGATATTTTGCAGCACACTTTGCCCTATAAATGTCATTGTTCTGATTCTGTATTTCATACCAATTGTGCTGAAAAGCAGTGTTGCGATGTAAATCAACGCCAATGTTACCAGCCCGAACATATCGCTGCGCGGTATCATGGAATCAATTGCCACCTTTACCAGGTAGGGTCCAAGCAGCGTGAGCAAACTGGCGGACAGCATCAGCAAAACTGTCGAGGCAACCTTCACCCTAAAAGGCTTAAGATATTTCAGCAGCCTTTTTAACTGTTTGTAATCGAAACTGGTATCCAGCTCCTCATCTATATCAAATTTGTTTCTTGCCATTTTGACCTCCAAATCTGCAAATACTGCTCCTATAGCCACAGTGTAAGCCACTCAGACCAATATGATTATGCTGACAGAAACTCAAACCGCTCTGTCGCTTTCTCCGATTAGTGATGACGCAGCACAGCCGGCATTCAGCAAATAAAATCACCATACTGATTCAAAAAAACACTGCTATAATAGCCCTTCCTTGCCAGCAGCTCTTCATGGGTGCCGCTTTCAACTATTCTACCTGCGTCAAGCACCAAAATCAGATCCGCATTTTTTACGGAAGAAATTCTGTGTGCTATAACAAACGCAGTCCTGTCCCTGTAAAATTCCTTGAGAGTTCCATGAATAGCGTGTTCTGTCTCAATGTCGACACTGGACGTCGTATCATCCAGAATAATAATGGATGGATCCTTTATCAATGCCCTGGCCAGTGCAATTCTCTGCTTCTGTCCGCCAGACAGGCCTACCCCCCGCTCTCCGATAATTGTATCATAGTCTTCGCTGAAGCCGGCAATAAACTCGTGAGCTCCTGCCATTTCCGCTGCCCATTTAACCTTGTCAATGCTTTCCTCCGGTACACCATATGCAATATTGCCTTCTATGGTATCGGAAAACAGGAAAATATCCTGCATTGCCACCGAGATGCTCTCTCTTAATTGCCGCAGCTCATAATCCTTTATGTCTCTATCGTCAATAAGCAGCATGCCTTCAGTACAGTCATAAAACCGTGATATCAGGCTTACAAGAGTGGACTTTCCCGAGCCTGTCGGTCCAATGATAGCCACCGTCTGACCCGGATAGGCTTTAAAGCTTATATTTTCAAGCACACGGGTGTTGCCGTAGCTGAAACCGACTGCCCTGAATTCAACACGTCCCTCCAGCCTCTTTGTATTTGCTGTCTGCTCCTTGCTCTTTACTTTGGGCTCTCTTTTCAGAAGAGACATTATCTTTTCTGCAGATGCGGCAAACCTCTGTGTATCATTAATCAGCCAGCCTGCCATTCTCATAGGATTGTTCAGCGCCCAGACAAAGCTGTTGAAGGTAACCAGCTCGCCTAGCGTGAGGCTGTCTCTGATTACCATGATACCACCCACGAATATTATAACCACTGAAAGTGCCCCGGCTAGTGAATCCAACATTGGAAGGTACTTTTCCCAAACCCTTGCCGCCTCTATATTCCTGTCCTTGAAACCCTCATTCTCCCTGGAAAATTTATATATCTCATAATCTTCCTTGGCAAATGCCTTAATTACACGATTTCCGCTAATACTCTCCTGAACCACGGAATTTAGCTTGGAAAACTGTTCCCTGATTGCAGAAAATGCCGGCTTCACCTTGTTTGCCAGCTTGAAGGTCAAAATGCCTATAAAGGGTGCTATTCCCAAAAGTATCAGCGTAAATGATGTATTAATGTAAAACAGCATGATCATAACAGATATGAAGGTAATTGAGTGAAGAAACAGAGAGTAGATAACAAATGCCGTAAAATGCCTGACAGCTTCCAGGTCTCCTGTCAGCCTCGCCATGATGTCGCCGGTCTTGGTGCTGTCAAAAAACTCGAAATCCAGCTGCTGCACTCTTTTGAATATAGACTCTCTGGCATTATAAACCACGCATTGTGAAACATATTCAAACATATACAGGTAAATGTACCTTAAAACCGACTTGATTAAAGTAGTACCCAGCATAATTATTACAAGCTTAGGAAGCAGCCCTGTCTGGCTGCTCTTTATGACACGATCCACTATCATGCCCTGTATGTAGGGATTAACCATGTTTAGTAAATTCGTTGCCAAAACCAGCGCAAGAGCCATAAAAAACATATGCCTGAATTTCCTAAGAAAAGCCCAAATCCATTTAAATTCTGCCATTTCAACAATTACCCTCATCTCATGTTTTTGTTCTTGTAAACAATAAGCTCCATACTGCAAATGCCACACTCTCATCTGCCAAAGAACATATTTACTATTAACAACCTGTTGGAAGGTAAGATACTCCTTAGAACTCATGCATAAATATTTTTTTCAATACACAGCCTTGCACGCTCACTCGTTTTGTCATCTGCCTTCAGTGCATTTTTCAGAAACTCCGGGTGTTCGCTAAGAAAGATTTTCATGGAATCGCGTGGATTGGCTGAATACTGAAGCAGCATATAGTACTGGCCTTTTCCGATAAGTCCCATTTCAAGTGCATTGTCAAAAAACTCTTTGTCTATGGTAACCATTGAAAAGGAGCATACACCATTTTTTTCAAGCAACTCTCCGCCTCCCTGAAGCCTGTCGACGACGACAACGCTATGTGTAAACTGGCCTCCTATATTTTTGATGGCGGGGATCCACGCTCTCTCGTAACTGGAAGCTTCGGTTATGAGGTCTGCAATATGTAGTACTCTGGCACCGTTAATTGATTCTACGGTACATGTTTCACAATTTTCCGTAACTACCGCTGACAAGTCCTTATAGATTGTGATATGGGACTTGTCGAGGAATCTTGCCATTAATAGCGAGAATATCCAGTCGCGCCGCTCGCCGCCGGATATGTAGTCGATATTATCCAGTTCTATATTGTTTCTGATGTATTCCATCATACTGTCGATTAAACCTTTATATATCTCGTCGGTCGCATAGTTGGCTTCAAGTGTATGCAGAAGCTTATTTGGGCAGGAAAGCTTTTCTTCTTTTATGGCGTCCATAACTTCAAGCAGCTCCTGTGCCTTACTTTCGCTGCCATAAAGGTAATGTGTATTTATATAATAAGGTCCTATGGTTCCTGAAGTGTACCAAAATGGCTGACCTTCCGGGCATACTTTGACTGCACCTGTTTTGAACAACCAAGTAACCAGTTTTGTATCGGACATGGTATAATTCCTCCTGTTAGTCTGCTTCGTTAGGAGATTCTGAGCGAAGCGAATTATCTTTTATTCTTTTTTCACCTATTTCTTTATCTTTGATCTTCTTCATATACTCTATCCACCAATCCTGGTTAGTAATGGTTCCAAGATCGGCGCCGAGATGGGTGGCGTCTCCTTCTGTAACTGTAGTGAATAAGCCGTCCTCATAATTCAAAATTGTGACTGCCGTGTTATCGCACCAGGCTACATTAATCATTTCCCCCAGTGTGCAAGCCCTAAAATGACATATCAAAGTCCGTATTGCCGTACCATGTGTAAGTATACAGATATTCTTCCCATTATTTTTATGTATAATATATGTTATTTCATCCACAAGCCTTTTTTGAAATTCTTCCATGGACTCGCCATTGGGCATCTGATGCATATGAGGGCTGTTATCCCAGGTATCATAAGCATCCGGCCATCTCTCCTCCAATTCATTCCATGGCAGGTCCTCCCAGTCGCCACCGTTTATTTCTTTAAGCTTGTCCGTCCTGATAATCGGCAGGCTCTTAACCTTAGAT
>CAYGHY010000035.1:1677-18278 GCA_964349435.1 uncultured Oscillospiraceae bacterium | reverse complement strand
AACAAAATAATCTGAAGAATTCTATATTTCCTCACTTTTGCATCCCCTTTAAAAATATTGGAATACGTTAGAACTCCATTAAAAGTATTATACAACATTTATAAGAAAATTAAAATTGTATGCAAAGGTCTATGGCACGAAGTATAAAACATATGGTAAAATGGTTTCAAATCGGTATTTTTCAGTATTGTATATCCTTCACTGTCTGCTGTGGAGCTTCCATCGCATGATATGGGCTTTCGCTTGCCGAAATGCTTTCTGACAGGATGAGTATAAGTGAGGTATTCATGAAAGCCAGACAGATTCTGATCCATTTTATAAAGAGCCATAAGCTAAGTTATATCGCCGGTATTCTGATACTTCTTGGAACTACCTTTCTAGCCATGCTCATTCCGAAGATACTCGGCATCATTACGGATGGCTTGAACCGGAAGGATATGCCCGGGAACATGGTGGTCAAAAACATAGTTTTGATGTTGGCTGTAGTGATTGCTGTTTTTGCACTCAAATTTTTATGGAGGTATTTCCTGATAGGAAACTGCAGATCGATTGAATGCTATCTTCGAGATAACCTTTTCAAGCACCTCCAGACCCTCCCCCTGAGCTTTTACAGCAATAGCAGGACCGGTGATCTGGTAGCCTACGCTATCAATGATGTGCAGGCAGTCAGGCTGACCTTCGGCTTTGGTTCGATACAGATTCTCGAAGGTGCGGCGCTAGGCATCATCTCTATCCTATTCATGGTGAGGACTATAGATCCCGTACTTACTATTATGGCACTGTCGCCTGTGCCAATAGCGGTATTTATCATGGTAAAGGTTGGCAGGCATATCAGAGGCCGGTTTAAAAAAGTGCAGGAGGCATTTGCCTCGATTTCCGAGAAGGTTCAGGAAAACATATCCGGTATCCGTGTTATCAAGGCGTTTGCGCAGGAGAAAGAGGAGGTGGATAATTTCCTCAAATACAGTCAACGGCGGGTTGATACGCAAATGAATTTAACCAGAATATCTGCATTGCTGGGTCCCTGCGCTCAGGTTTGCTTTGGCCTCAGCTTCTTTCTTTTCATTGTATACGGCAGTAAGCTGGTTATTGAAAACACCATTTCCCTTGGTGATTATGTTGCTTTCAATACCTATATGCTGGCCATTATGGGACCGGTCACGAATATCAGCCGCATTATCGATGTATGGCAGAAGGGGCTGGCTTCCTACAGGAGGTTGAGCGTCATTTTTGATACGCCGCCGGCTTCCGGGCTGACATCGGATGACAGCTGTGTATGCAGCATTAATGGCAAGCTGGATATAAAGAATCTGAATTTCTCCTATCCGGGAGCAAAAAGGAGAGCATTGAAAAATATCAGCCTTACATTGGAGCAAGGTAAAACGATAGGAATCATAGGAAAAACAGGCAGTGGCAAGACAACGCTGATTAATCTTCTGCTGCGGCTTTACGACATCGAAGACGGACATATCCTCATTGATGGCAGAGATATTAACGATATACCGGTTGATATTCTGAGAGAGTGTATTGGATATGTTCCTCAGGACAATTTTCTCTTTTCGACAACGATCAGGAATAATATTGAGTTTTTCAGGAGTATTTATTCTGACGATGAAATAGAGGAAGCGGCAAGACTTTCAGGGGTTTACGACAATATCGTTTCATTCCCGGAAGGATTCGATACGATTATAGGCGAACGCGGTACAACGCTTTCGGGAGGTCAGAAACAAAGGATATCTATTGCGAGGGCAATCGTAAAAAACCCATCATTACTTATACTGGACGATAGCTTGTCTGCTGTTGACACCAAAACGGAAGAGGAGATACTGTGCAATTTAAAACGGTTGCTTGTGAACCGCACAGGCATTATCATTTCTCATCGAATATCAACGATTATGCACGCGGATGAAATACTGTTCATGAACGGCGGCAGAATTGCAGAGCGGGGAACCCATGGGCAGCTTATAGAAATGAAAGGGTTCTATTATGAGCTTTACAGAGCCCAGACCGAACCTGCTTCAGAGGAGGTGCCCATTTGAGCGGTAATTTAACCCGCGACGAATTCACAATACATAAGAAGAGATTTCAGTTTTTCAGACTGATGTCGTATTTCAAGCCCTATCTGCTGCTGGTACTGCTTAGCATCATTCTGGCGCTTCTAGTCAATGGGGCAATATTGATAAAGCCTTATATCATTAAACATGTTATCGATGATTATATCGTTCAGGGTGATTATAACTACCAGGGCATTTTGTTGATGGGTATTTTCTATCTCTCGGCTGTCCTGCTTGGATCGGGCTTCAGCTATCTTCAGACTTGCATGCTTACTTATGCTGGCCAGAAAATTATGTATAATATTCGAAACCAGATTTTTGAGCATATTCAAGGTATGTCGATGGCTTTTTTTGACAAAAATTCCTCCGGCAGGATATTAACAAGGGTTACAAATGATATTGAAGCGCTGAATGAACTTTTTTCCGGCGTATTGGTGGACATATTCAAAAACCTGATTATGATTGCAGGGATTATTTCTGTCATGTTTGCGCTGGATGTTGAAATGGCATTGGTAAGCATCAGCTGCATACCGGTCATTATGGGGGTCATGATCATTTATCGTATGGCCGCCCGTAAAAACTTCATCCGTATGAAAGGTATGCTCGCCAGGATAAACGGCTTCCTTGCGGAAAACATATCAGGTATGAAGCTGGTACAGGTCTTTCACCGGGAGAAGGAGAAGCATGAGGAGCTTAAGAATCTGGACAGCGAGTATTTCAAATGCAGTCTCAGAGAGGTTATACTTAACAGCTTCAGCAGACCTCTTGTAGATATCATAAACAATATGACAACTGCGGCAATTATCTTGTTCAGCATGGGCAAGTTATTGGATGGAAGCCTTGAGATAGGTGTGCTGTTTGCCTTTATTACATATATAAAACAATTTTTCGAGCCGATCAGCGATCTGTCGGAAAAATATACTACCATACAATCTGCTGTCATATCCTCTGAAAGAGTGTTTGAAATTATTGATACGGCGGATGTGCAGGAGGATATGGAAGGCGGCATTCCGGCCAACCGACTGAATGGCGAGATAGAATTCAAAAATGTATGGTTTGCCTATGACGCACAGGAGTGGGTCCTCAGGGATGTAAGCTTCAAAATTGAGCCGGGACAGGCGGCGGCATTTGTAGGAACCACCGGTTCGGGTAAATCAACGATTATCAGCCTGATGGCGCGATTCTACGATATACAAAAGGGACAGATTTTGATTGACGGAATCGATATCAGGGAATACAGACTGAAAGACCTGCGTCGGCAGATATCGGTGGTGCTTCAGGATGTCTTCCTGTTCGCCGGTGATATAAAATCAAATATTCGATTGAATAATAAGAAGATTTCCGACCATGATATTGAGTATGCGGCGCAATATGTGAAGGCAGACGGATTTATTGAAACCTTGCCTAACAGATATGATGAAGAGGTAAAGGAGCGCGGCTGTACTTTCTCTGCAGGACAGAGGCAGCTGATATCCTTTGCCAGGGCAGTCGCCTTTGACCCATCTATCCTGGTGCTGGATGAGGCGACCGCAAACATAGACACCGAAACAGAGATATCCATACAGGAGGCCATGACCAGGATTTCCAGCGGCCGAACCTCCATTATCATTGCCCACAGACTCTCTACCATAAGGAACGCAGACAGGATCATGGTTATCCACAAGGGAAGGCTCAGGGAAAGCGGCGGCCACAACGAGCTTATGCAGCTTGGTGGTTTATACAGCAGGATGTTCAGGATACAGGCCGAAAAGTCGATGGCTAAATAACAGAAAACCTTTGAAGCACTTGCTTAGTCTCTTGTTTTTATGACAAGAAGATAGCCTTCTTCCACTGTTATCTGCGCCAGTTCTTCAGAAAACCGGTTGCTGACGCCCCGGGACGAATCAGCCTCCAGCGTCGCATTATCCAAGGGATAATAAAGGCCGCCCGTGGTGACTCCTTTTGCACTTCCTGCCAGCGGCAGCAAGGATACGAAAACACCTTCCTCCCGGGTAAGCACAGCGCTGCGGTTGATCAGCTTCACCTCATTATGTTCGTCTGCAATGATACCATCGATATTTCTATCCAAAAGCTTTTTCAATAAAAAAAGGTTGGAAAACGAATGATCCATCCTTGTTCCAAGCGCTCCGACTAAAATGACTTTTCTGCAGCCTCTTTCCAGCGCCATCTCAATGGCAAGCTCGCTGTCGGTCATATCCTTTTCTACTGGGAATCGGACGATTTCCACTCCGGCTGCTACTAAATCAGCGTAATCCTCGATACAGACCGAATCGAAATCACCTACCAATAAATCCGGAGTTATGTGAAAACTTTTACAGTGACGTGCACCGCTGTCTGCGGATATGATAAACTCAGCGTCACTAAAGTACTTCTTCATATATTCATAATTTTCGATTCTTCCGCCGCATACAATTACGCCGGTCATACAATCCCTCCAAAGGCCTTTTGTCTTAGGCTGCTGATTACTCCGACCGTGTCTGGAGCATTATATATAGCGGAGCCTGTAACAATTACATTCGCACCCGCCTCGGTGATTCGGTAAATATTACCGGTATCTATACCGCCATCCACCTCTATGTCGAGTTTTAACCCTTTACGATTTGCCATTTGCCTAAGCTCACGAATCTTATCAGTCATACCCTCAATAAAGCTCTGTCCGCCAAACCCCGGGTTTACAGTCATCAGCAGCACCATATCAACATCATCCAGCAGCCATTCCAGTGCACTGAGCGGAGTAGAGGGATTCAGCGCAACCGCCGCTTTACCACCCCCTCGCTTTATGAGTTGCAGCGTACGGTGTATATGAGGATTGTTTTCAACATGCACTGAGATGATATCAGCTCCGGCATCAATAAAACTATCAATGTATAAATCTGCATTCTCTATCATTAAATGAACGTCAAAGGGCAGCTTGGTAGTTTTCCTGAGACTTTTTACCACAGCCGGCCCTATGGTGATATTAGGCACAAAATGTCCGTCCATCACATCAATATGTATCATATCTGCGCCGGCCTTCTCTACTTTTGCAATTTCCTCTCCCAGTCTGGAAAAATCAGATGCCAGAATTGACGGTGCTATCATAATCATGGTTTCATATCCCTTTCTTTATCTCTTTATACGTTCCTTGTACTTTCTCCTATTTTCTATACTTCATATCATGTTCCTGTCTTACTGTAGCGTAAAGCTTGACATATCTGCCGTATCTGCCCTCACTGATCTGTTCTCTTTCTACCGCTTTCTTGATTCCGCAGTCAAGCTCCCTGACATGACTGCAGCCTGTATACCTGCATTCCTTTATATAATTTCGAAATTCGGGGTAGTAGTGCTGTAGATCCATATAGCCAACATCTGCAAGCTCAAATGAGCTGAAGCCCGGCGTATCGACAACATAGCCCCCGCCTGCAAGCTCTATTAGCTCCGCATGCCGTGTAGTGTGCTTTCCTCTATCGATTTTATTGCTGAGGACGCCTGTTTCCATCACCATTGTATCCATTATTTTATTGAGGAGTGTTGATTTCCCAACGCCTGATTGTCCTGCAAAAACCGATATATGATTGTTCAATACAGTCTTAAATTCGTCAAAACCTTTTTTTTCTTTTAAACTGGTTTCAAGCACATCATATCCGGCTTTAACATAAGCACTTCGTAAATCTTCACTTTTCCCCTCTGTATCAAGATCCATTTTGTTTATGCAAATAACTGCTTTCATTTCATTCATTTCGGCAGTAACCAGCAGTTTATCCAGCAATAGCAAATCCGGATCCGGTGATTTGACCGCAATAATCACCACCAATTGGTTCACATTAGCCACAGCGGGTCTTACAAGAACCGAGCTTCTCTCGAGGATCTGATCCATGCTGCCTTTTTTAAGTATAGTGTCTGTTATTGAAAAAACAACTTTATCACCAACCATTGGTGTCAAACCATTTTTACGGAAAATTCCCCTTGCCTTGCATTCATATGCGCCATCCTCTGATGCCACATAGTAAAATCCACCTATACCCTTGATTATTATGCCTGACGGCAAAGCTGAAGACCTCCCCTGTATTTCGGCATTTCTTTAAATAATAACCTGCTATCTCGTCCTAATTATCGTATTCCTGAACCAGTATTCCGTCCAGTTTTACAATGATATGTGTCTTTCCGCTCTTCGCCAGCATAATCGGCACACTGTATGGAAAGCTGCTCTTTAGTACTTTCTTTTCTAAAACTACCTGTGTTTGGTTAGTATCTGAAGGTGTAATCTCCACATACACCATGACCTCATCACCATAACTCCGGTTGGCCTCAAGTTTTACATTAAGGATTGTTGTTCTGGGTTCGTTTCCGGCGGTACTCCCCGGTGTACTGCTTGGACTTAAATTTGATGAGGTCGGCTCAGTAGTTGTCTGTCGATTTGTGTTCTGAGTTGTATCATCTATCTGGAAAGTCATTTCAACCGGAGTATCCTCATCCACCTCCTTACCGGCAGCGGGATACTGTTTAATAATCTTTGCCACATTGCTGATTATATCTGAAGGAAAAATTGCTCCAATGCTAAGCTTGTTTTCAGTAATGAGTTTCTCTGCAGGCGCCCTCGTAAGTCCTATCAGGTCAGGAACTATTACCTTCATAAATTCCGGTCCAAGACTCACATACACAGTTACACTTTCATTGGGTCTGACCTTCTCAAGTGCCGCAGGTTCTGTCTTGATAATAAGACCTGTACCTACCGTATCGCTATATTCGCTTATCTGATTTGCTTCAAGCTCCAAATTTGTTATGATCTGTATGCCAATCCTCGACTGCTCTCCGTAAACATCAGGTATCTCCACCATTTCGGGGCCGTTGCTCACTTTGAACCCTATCGTATTTCCGGGCTTCAGCCTGTTACCCACCGCTACATCCTGTGAAATAATAATGTTCTGGCCAATCGTATCATTGTATTCTCTTACAGTGACAACTGCCGTTATATCGTATTTACTTAATTCCTCTAGAATTTCATTAAAATCCTTGTTCGTATAATCCTGCACCATATACCCTTCTGAATCCTCCGGCATGATAGCAGGAAAAATGAGCATAATTCCTATAAAAAGGAGGGTGCCTGCAATAATTAACCCCGTGGCAATGCCAAGCCACACACTCAATCTGTCTTTCTTACGCTTTTGTACCATATCGGCTTCGCCTTCCTCCGGTTCATACTCATTCTCATCTCCGTCAGCAATGTTCATTCCTGCACCAACAGCCTGCATTTTTTTCGTTGGGAGTTTTTCCACTATACCGTTGTCTGCTATTTTCGTGTTAGGCTCGCCAAGAGTTCTCTGCAGGTCGGAAAGCATCTCAGATGCATTCTGGTACCTGAAATTCTGGTCCTTCTTAACTGCTTTGATGATTAAATCGTTAATGCCTTTAGGAATTGCAGGATTGACATCCGAAGGACGCTCCACCTTTTCCTGAATATGTTTCAATGCTACCGCTACAGGTGATTCGCCATCAAAAGGCACTTTCCCCGTTACCATTTCATAAATAGTAATACCAAGGGAATAGAGATCGGACTTTTCGTTAGTGAAGCCGCCCCTGGCTTGCTCCGGCGAAAAATAATGAACGGATCCTATGGTGCTGCCAACAATTGTAATGGTTGCAGAAGATACTGCTCTGGCAATACCAAAATCGGTCACCTTCGCTATGCCCTCTTTGGTAAGCAGTATGTTGTGCGGCTTGATATCCCGATGTATGATATGATTTTTATGGGCCTGTTCGATGGCCGAACAAATCTGTACCGCAATATTGACAGCCTCTCTCCACGGCAGTTCACCCATTTTGCCGATATATTCCTTTAATGTGATGCCATCTATGAACTCCATTACAATATAGTGTGTATCAGCTTCCTGACCGACATCAAAAATCGAAACAATATTCGGATGTGAAAGGCTGGCAGCAGCTTGTGCCTCTATCCGAAAACGTTTAACAAATTCTTCGTCGTCGGTAAATTCGCTGCGGAGTATTTTTACGGCAACATAGCGGTTCAACAGACGGCATCTTGCCTTGTAGACAATAGCCATTCCGCCTCCGCCAATTCTTTCAATCAATTCATATCTATTTCCAAGTATTTTACCTTCCATATAAGCACCTTCACTCACATTTGATAACAATAACAGTTATGTTGTCCTCGCCGCCCTGTTTCTTTGCAGCATCAATAAGCTGCTTACAGGCAGCTTCAGGATCGCTGCTTCTGACAATTTCATCTATTTCATCTTTATTTAGCTTGTTTGTTAGACCATCTGTACAGAGTATAAAAATGTCATTTATTTCTATAGTTAAGCAAAAAACATCAACTTCTAATTCCGGCAAACACCCTATCGCTCTTGTAATGACGTGCTTGCGCGGATGATTCTCCGCTTCTTCCCTGGTCAGAGTACCATTTCTTACCAGCTCCTCTATGTAGGAATGGTCTTCTGTAACTTGCATAATATTTCCGGAACGCATTAGATAAAGTCTGCTGTCTCCGACATGAGCCACTATCATGGTTGTATTAATAACTACAGCCATAGTAAGCGTAGTTCCCATACCATTGGCTTCGAGCCGCTCCAGAGATTTTCGATAAACAGCGGTATTGGTATCCTCCACAAGCTTTCTGAGTTCAGCCTCACAGTTTTCCAAAGTCAAAGGGCTGCGGTTATTACACGCTATAGCATCCTTTATGTATTCCACTGCCGCCCTGCTGGCTATCTCGCCACAGTTGTGGCCACCCATGCCGTCTGCAATGATAAAAACGCAGGGATTATTTGCGCTGCCTGCTATGGCAATGCAACTGTCTTCATTGATTTCTCTTACCAATCCTCTGTCGGTTGCAGAAGCGAATTTCAAGCTATCAACACCCCCGCCGGAAAATTATTACCGGTCATTTGCAAAGCAAATCTGACCAAAACTGTATGAACTCGATGTACCTTGGATTTTATTGGGGAAATTCAGGCATCTCACTTCTTCTTAGCTGCCCGCATGCGGCATTTATATCCGTACCAAGCTCACGTCTGACGGTAGTCTCTATTCCCCTTCCCATAAGCTGCTTCGCAAAGCCCTCTATATGCCTGCTGTCACTTTGACCATAACTGAAATCCTTTATTGTATTGATCGGGATCAGGTTCACATGGCACAGTAGCCCTTTCAGTCTCAAAGCAAGTTCAGCTGCATTTTCTGGTGAATCGTTGACCCCATCAATCAATGCATATTCGAATGTAATCCTTCTTTTGGTCTTATCTATATATATCTTACATGCTTCAATGATTTTGTCAATAGAATACAACCCCGCTATCGGCATGATGGCCGCTCTAATGCGATCATTGGGTGCATGCAGCGATATTGCCAGATTTACCTGCATATTCTCCTCTGAAAACCTAAGTATTTCAGGTACCAGTCCACATGTTGAAACCGTCATGTGCCTGTAGCCAATATTCAGACCGCCCGGGGCATGGGCAAGCCTCAGGAATTTCAACACATTATCATAATTATCAAAGGGCTCGCCAATACCCATTACAACTACATTCCCCACTCTTAACGCTCTATCGAGCTGTATTGCCAGTACCTGCTCCAGCATTTCACCTGCAGACAAATTTCTCCTGAAGCCTGCAATAGATGATGCGCAGAAGCTACAGCCCATTTTGCAGCCGATCTGAGAGGAAATACATGCCGTGAAGCCATGCAGATACTCCATCAGCACGCTCTCAATGATATTACCATCAAATAGTTCAAACAAGTATTTAACGGTGCCGTCAATTGACGACACAAGCTTTCTTCTCATATTAAGACCTGATATCCGGGCAAAAAGTTTCAATTCCTGTCTCAATAGCTTCGGAAGGTCGGTCATTTCGTCAAAATCCCGGACGCACCTGCCTATCCAGCTAAAAATCTGCCTTGCCCTGAATTTCTGCTGTCCTGCATCCTGCAGCAGGTGTTCCAGTTCCTTTATATCCAAATCCAGAAGATACTTTATCTCCATTATCACTACCTATTTACCCCTTCTTCTGATTCGCGCTATGAAAAACCCGTCAATACCATCCCTGTCGGGGTAGAGTTGAAGCATGCAGCCTTTGGCGTGTGCAGCTAATAGAGGAGGTAAAAAGGGCGCAATTTCGTCCGCCTCAAAGTCTTGATTCTGCTCTAAGAGGCTATTTACCACATCTTCATTCTCCTCGGGCAGAACAGTGCAAGTGCTGTAAACCAGCACGCCGCCGGGCTTCACAGTCCGTGAAACCATCTGCATCAGTTGTTTTTGCAGGGCTGTTATGCTATTCAGGTCTTTCGTTTCTCTGGTCCATTTGATGTCCGGCTTTCTTCTGATAATTCCAAGTCCTGTGCAAGGCGCATCAAGCAAAACCCGGTCAAAGGCCGATTCATGTGTCTTATCAGGCAACGCTGCATCATGCAGTTCGCTTTTTATGATATTAATCCCCAGTCTTGCAGCTGCATTATCTATAAGTCTCAATTTATTCTCATGTATATCTCTGGCTATGATGGTTCCCCTATTTTGCATAAGCTGCGCAATATGGGTTGCCTTGCCGCCGGGAGCGCTGCAGGCATCCAGCACCAATTCACCCGGCTGGGGTGCAAGCACTATGGCCGGCAGCATGGAGCTTTCATCCTGCACCTGAAAGAAGCCTTTATGAAAAGCCTCAAGCTTTGAAACGGATACGGGACTTTTGAAAACAACCGCTTCAGCCAGATACTTTCCTGGCACGGTTGCCACACCTTCTTCCGCCAGCTTTACCATCAAATCTGCCGCTGCCAGTCTTAGCGTATTGGCTCTTACAGTCAGTTCGGGGGTGCTGTTTCCGGCATCAAGCAAACTTTCTGCAAACTCCGCGCCAAACAGTCCTATATATTTTTCTGTTATCCATTCGGGATAGGAGTATTTGATCGAAAGATAGCTTGATAAATCTGTGTTTTTGGATGGCATTGCCACATCTCCGCCGTTTCGTGCGATATTTCTCATAACGGCGTTTACAAAGCCTGAAGAGGCCTTATGTCCATACCTGCCTGCCAGCTTGACGCTTTCGTTGCAGGCAGCTGACTGCGGTACCTTTGTCATGTTCAGAAGCTGGTATACTCCCAGCCTCAATATGTTCAATATCCATGGCGACAGCTTATCCATTCTGATGGCGGAGTAGCTGGCAATCACCCTGTCCAGTGTCAGTTTCCATTTGACGGTGCCATAAACAAGCTCTGTTACAAAAGCTCTGTCGATATCACGAAGCTCTGCTGCAGCAAAATATTTATTCAGCGTCAGATTTGAATAGGCGCCACATTCATTAATTTCATATAGTATCTTTAATGCCGTTTCTCTTGCATAATCCAGCTTCATTCCCAACCTTTCCCGGCCTAACCCGGCAAAATGATGCCGCCAAGCTTCCCTCTCAGCAATTCAACATCAACAGTAGTGTTGGCACATGGTCCGTTAGGCCTCTGGTTTAATACCCCAATAACCGGAATTCGGCTTACATCTGATATTCCGATTGCCAGGTCGCGTTCACATGCCACCGAAATAACTATTTCAGGCTTTTCTCTGGCAATGCTGTTGCGCGCAGCAGTCCCACCTGTCACTATGACGGCATTTACACCGAGTTCCTCAACCATGTCCAGTATGTTTCCAATGGCACAGCATCCGCATTTTCTGCAATTTGCTATATTAACTGTCACTTTATTCATACATTCCGAATTCTGCAGGCAGTGGGGCAGCAGCAGCAATATTTTGCCGGGACTTTTTCTGAAATTGCCGGACTGGACATATAGGTTATTGATATCAATCAACAGGCTTCTGATTGTATCCATGTCGCGCTTTAAAACATCCATAACGAATAAAGTAAACGGTATAACCAGCTTCAGTCCGATCTTTACAGGAATCAGAAGCGCAGGATTTACCTTCCTCCTTTTTACTGCCGCAAAAATAGCCAGCATCGCCGCAGCCACTAAAGCCATAATTATTATTGACAGTAAAATGAGAATAAATATAATCCTGTTGTATAGACCGATGGTAAAGAATCTGTAAATGTATGATAACAATGCGGCAACCACACCAATTAAAATCAAAAGTAAAAAAGAATAAATCATAAAGCTGCTGAGTCTCTTATCCAAGTACTTCACCTTCATCCATATTGTGTCCGCATTCGTAAACGCCCATTCTTCTACAGCCTTCAAACTGCAACTCGCTTATTCCAAGACAGCCATCCCCTGTGGCTACAATTATATGCTCTTTGGATATTTTTAAAACTTTGCCGGGCCAGACTTCTTTTGCCCCTAAATAAAGACCTGCCTCCGGCAAGTTTTCAGTGTGTTGAGCCAAAACCGTTGTCTTCCACACCTTCATCCTTTCGCCATTGTGATGCGTATAGGCTCCTGGCCACGGATTTGTGCCCCGAACCAGATTATGTATCCCTGCGGCGTTTTTATTCCAGTCTATCAAACCCATTTCTTTTTTCATCAAGGGCACATATGAAGCTTTGGAATGATCCTGAGGAAGCCTTTCCAGCGTACCCTTCTCTGCTGCCTGCAAAGTTTCAAGCAGCGTTTTGGCTCCAAGCTCCTTTAGTTCGTCATATAGTTTCTGATAATTCATGTCGGTCGTTATATCCAGCATACTCTGTAGCAGAATGTCACCTGTATCCATGCCCTCATCCATAAACATGGTGGTAACACCGGTCATAGTATCACCATTTATCAATGCCCACTGAATAGGAGCAGCTCCCCTGTATTTCGGCAGCAGAGAGCCATGTACATTGATACAGCCCAACCGTGGCACATCCAGCACAGCTTTGGTCAATATCCTGCCGTAAGCAGCAGTAACGATCAGATCCGGCTCCAGTTCCCTGATCTCAGCTAAAAACTCCGGAGTTCTCACCTTCATCGGCTGTAAAATAGTTTTAATACCGTGTTTTATTGCAGCCTCTTTAACAGGAGGAGCTTTAAGAAAGCTCTGTTTTCTGCCGGACGGTTTGTCTGGCTGTGTAACAACACCGGCAACATCATACCCATTATTTACTATTGCATCCAAACACGGTACCGCAAAGTCCGGCGTACCCATAAAAACAATCTTCATTAAAAATTTAACCTTCCTCTTTTAGTTCATCCTTGTTAATGTATCGTATGACCTTATCCTTGAACAATATGCCGTCCAGATGGTCAATTTCATGGCAGAGAGCTACTGCCAAAAGGTCCTCGCCCTCAATAACAATTTTGCTGCCCTTCGCATCAAGTGCTTCAACAATAATATGAGATGGACGATTCACCTCTCCATATACTCCCGGTACACTCAGACACCCTTCTGTCATGCATTGCTGCCCGGATTGATTTATAACAACAGGATTTACCAGCTCAAGCAGCCCTTCTCCCACATCAATTACTACTACTCTCTTGAGTATGCCCACCTGAGGCGCAGCAAGGCCTAAACCATTAACTTTATAAAGAGTGTCTGCCATATCCTGCAGCAGTATGCGTATTTTTTCGTTTATCTCAACAACTTCTTTTGACCGTTTCCTTAATATCTCATCTCCGTCTTTACGTATATGCCTTATAGCCATTTTAACCGCCATTCCGCCGCTATACGCCGGCATAAATTCTGTACGCCTCATCTCTGAAGTGCCCGCATACCCATTATATCAAAAGTTTGCACTTCCCGGCAATGGACTTTTCAAAGGTGTTTTCAGAGGTGTCTGGATGAAACACGGAAAAGTGACACCTCTTATTAATGGAATTACATCATGCTCGTTGGGTTAATATCCATTTTAAGCTCCACATCGTAGGTGTTTTTGCTCCTGTAAAACTCATCAGATGCTGCGGCAAGCATCTCCACTAGTCTCCCGACCGACTCGCATTTTATGATAAGCCTCCATCTGTACCGGTTTCGCAGCCTTGAAATCGGTGCGCGCAAAGGACCCGGCATCAGTTCGTCTCCTGCATCGGCTATAACCCGCGCTGCAATAAACCTATTTGCTTCCCCTGCTTTCTCAAAGGCCAGTTTGTCATTTACCGAGCTGACTATAATACATGCTATATTTGTAAACGGAGGAAATTTAAGTCTCTTCCTTATGTCAATCTCCTGCCGGAAAAATGCATGGTAATCGTGGTGATACGCCGATGTAATACTATAATCCTCCGTATTGTATGTTTGTATTACCACACGGCCGGGCAGCGTACCCCTTCCTGCCCTGCCTGAAACTTGGGTCAGCAGCTGAAATGTCCTCTCTGACGCTCTGAAGTCATCCATCCCCAGCAGGCTGTCTGCCGCTAATACTCCCACAAGCGTTACATTCGGGAAATCGTGCCCTTTTGCAATCATCTGCGTACCAACAAGTATATTGATATTTTTATCTCTGAAGGCATCTAATATATCCTCATGAGAATGCTTTCCGGTAGTTGTATCCATATCCATCCTGATCACCGAACACCCCGGAAAATGCTTTTGCAAATCCTCCTCCACCTTCTGTGTACCTACCCCGAACTGCCGGATGGAACTGCTTTCGCATTCAGGACATACGGAGGGCACCTTTACCGTATAGCCGCAATAATGGCATATCAGCCTGTTGTCATTAGAATGATAGGTCATGGTAATATTACAATGCATGCATTTCAGTCTAATGCCACAGCTTCTGCATAAAATAAAAGAAGCGTAGCCTCTTCTGTTTAAAAAAAGGATGGTCTGCTGTCCGGCAGCAATATTTTTTGAGATTTCCTCTGAAAGTCTGTCACTAAAAATCGTTCTGTTTCCTTTCTCCAGTTCCCTCCTCATGTCAACAATCTCAACCTTTGGCATAACAAGCGCATTAGCCCGCCCCTTCATGGCTGCAATTCCTATTTCGCCGTCCGCCGCTCTCCGGAAGGTTTCAACAGACGGCGTAGCAGATCCGTATATCAGCAGAGCACCATCATACATGCACCTTCTGACGGCAATCTGGGCAGCGCTGTATTTGGGCGTTGTTTCAGATTTATATGAATTCTCATGTTCCTCGTCAATAATAATGATGCCAAGCTTTTCAAATGGCGCAAATACCGCTGAACGAGCTCCAACCACGACTTTCACATCAGCATTCCTGATTAACCTCCATTGATCGTACCTCTCTCCAGGTGAAAGTCTGCTGTGCTGTACAGCCACTTGGTCACCGAACCGGCCTCTGAACCTGTCAACCATCTGTGGTGTCAGCGAAATTTCCGGCACAAGCACGATGGCCTGTTTGCCATTCTCCAGAACATGTTGTATAAGTTGCAGATACACCTCTGTTTTACCACTGCTAGTTACACCATGAAGCAGCATTTCGCTGAAAACACCTCTTTCCAGTTCCGCACGGGCAGCCTTCAGTGCCGCTGCCTGCTCTTCAGTGGGAATCAGCGGATCTGTTGCAACAATATTCCTGTGCTTTACAGGATCTCTATTTACTTCAATTTCTCTATACTGTATATATCCAAACTTTCTAAGCGTATCAAGTACAGCCGGAGAAACTGCCGCAAACCTCACGATGTCTGCCACAGCTATATATTCATTCTCCAGCAGCATTTCCAGAACCCTGATCTGCTGAATCCGTTTCAGTGCACCGTTTTCAATTCGTTCCAGAATATCTTCCGCCGACATTGCCAGACTTGCCGCACGAATCGTTTTTTCTCTGACTGCCATTGAGTACTGCTCAATTATACTTATGATTTCTGCTGCCTCAAGCGCCTTGATATGTGCATTGAAGCCACTTTTTACACTACTCAGCTTTTTTAGTTCAACAGCTTCAAGTACATTTTCATTTGCCGCCAGTGTATCAACAATAGCCTGTTTACTTGGAGACAGGCTATGCACGGCTTTGAGAAGCTTCACTACTCTCAGGCTTCTGACGCCGATGCCTGCCGGGAGCATGCATTTTACCGCTGCGCCAAAGGTACAGAAATACCGCTGCTTCATCCATACCGCCAGCTCAATGAGTGCCTGCGTGATAACGGGCTTTTTATCAATTACTTTTTTAATGCTTTTTAAACCCTTGTAATCCGAGCTTTCCGCAAACCCAATCACACAGCCTTCCTTCAGGCTGTTGCCTCCGCCAAAGGGTACGATTACCCTCATACCTGTCATAAGGCTTTCTGTAAAGCTCTCCGGCACAAGATAGTGATACTGTTTATCAAATTCGCGGGTCGTGCCATTTATTACAACAATGGCTATTTTTCCCATCTAAATTCCTTTCCTTCTTTCTGCCATTGCACAAAGCACAGCGTCATGGCAATCTCATTCATCTTTATAATTATACATCATGTAATTTTTGTTTTCTATTAGCGCTACAGCAAAACTAACATTAATTCATCGGTATTTATGCACCTTTCAGAAATATCTCAAATGCTTGAATGTGTAATTCCCGTAAGGATAAATCTAAATATTTTACTATGGTAATAGGTGCAAGTCAGCAAATCAAAAACAATCCCGGCACCTGTGAATGTTTCATTCACAAATACCGGGACTTTTTACCATTTCAAGAAAATTCTTTTGTTTTATAATGCAGAATTACTTTTTGGCTGTTGCATACATAAAGTACTTGAACCCAAGCGGTG
>CAYGHY010000035.1:0-1667 GCA_964349435.1 uncultured Oscillospiraceae bacterium | reverse complement strand
GTGAAGACCAGAAGCCCTCAACCTTTGTATTGAGCAGGAACACGTCAACATAGTAGTAAATGGGTGCAAGCATGCTTTCCTTGAAGATGATGTCCTCAGCTTGATGCATTATTTTGAAGCGCTCTTTTCTATCAGAGGAAGCTTTAACCTGTGCTATAAGCTTATCGTATTCAGCATTGCTCCACTGTGCATCGTTATTTCCGCCGCCTGTAACCCACATGTCCAGCATGGATATCGGATCATTGTAGTCGCAGAGCCAGCCGTTACGTGCTATAGTGTATTCACCATTTTTACGTGTATTCAGGAAGGTGCTCCATTCCTGTGAAACAAGCGTTATGTTAACGCCTATCTTCTTCCACATATTCTGGAGGGCTTCGGCTATCGCCTGATGTCCTGTTGATGCGTTATAAACATATTCGATAGTCGGCAAGCCTTTTCCATCCGGATATCCAGCGTCTGCAAGCACCTTTTTGGCTTCGGCCAGGTTTGCTTCGTAAGCTAACGGATCATAGTAATCTCCGCCCACTGTCCTGAATTCTTTTTTCGGGTCAGCATCAGACAGGTTTGGAGCTACGAATGCACCTGCCGGAATCTGACCTGCCTTGCCCACGTTTTTAACAATCCAGTCACGGTCGATAGCAAGGGATAATGCCTTACGGACCAGCGGGTTATCTACCGGAGCTTTTTTAACATTAAAAGACAGATAGTATGTTCCAAGCTGGCTTTCAACCTTAAACTCCGGCGTTTTTTTCAATGCTTCGATTTCGTCAACCGGCATAGTATCAGCAAACAGAATTTCATTTTGTTTGAAGGCTGTACTTATAGCAACGTCATCGTCCATAAGTACAAATTTAATTTTCTCGGTGCCCAGCTTCTTATAATTCCAATATTCCTTGTTCTTCTCTAAAAGAATGTGGGATCCTTGCACCCATTCAGTCACTTTGTACGGACCGTTCCCAATATAGGTCTCAGGTGCTACTGCCCAAGCTTCACCATTCTTCTCAATAATGTCCTGGCGGACAGGCGAGAAGGCCGGGAAAGCGGTAAGCTCCAGAAAATAAGGAGTGGAAGTTTTCAAAGTAACAACAACTGTCTTGTCGTCCGGTGCTTTAACATTGAGTTTTGCTGTCGCACGCTCGTCAACATCTTTAGTTGCTGGATCATCAGTAACATAACCATCGATCACATCAAACATGTATTCGTAATCGGCAGCCGTATCCGGCGAAACTGCACGATTCCAGGAGTAAACAAAATCACTTGCCTTCAATGGAGTACCGTCACTCCACTTAAGTCCGTTGCGAAGCGTAAAAGTATATACCTTGCCATCCTCGCTGACTTTATAAGACTTAGCCTGGCCCGGGATTGGCACGCCTTGTTTGTCAAGCGTCATCAAACCCTCAAAAGCATGTACAATCATTGTTGCTCCATCAACGGAAGAGTTGAGAGCGGGGTCGATTGTGTCGGGATTCGGACCAACATTGACAGCAAGTATGTCGAGTTTACCCGCTCCGCCTGCCAGATTGGCGCAACCTGATAAAGACAGGCTGAGGATTAAAACCGCGACGACCAGAAACACTACATTTTTTCTCATAATACTATCCTCCCTAAATATTCAGTACATTCGTACCGTATTTATTATAATGTTTCATTCAGCCTCAGTATATTTA
>CAYGHY010000034.1:0-18606 GCA_964349435.1 uncultured Oscillospiraceae bacterium | reverse complement strand
TATAATTGTCCTTGTAAGCTCATCGCAGCGATTTTCATACCTTAGTTTGCAGCTTAGCTGCGATGTACACTGATGCCGATATGCAGGTAGCATTGAAGCAAAGGTGCGAAGGGTATGCGCCCATAGCTCAATTGGATAGAGCGTCTGGCTACGGACCAGAAGGTTGTGGATTCGAGCTCTGCTGGGCGCGCCACATACATTGCTAGAGCCTGTAAGCATTAAAAGCTTACAGGCTCTAGCTTTATACCATTTACAGACCTTCATTCCAAAGGCAGTGAGAATTGAAGTAAACTTAGGAATCGTTGAAATATAACTTCCGCTATATCTTTTCCGAAGAACTACACTGAAGCTCCGTTCTCCAGAAAAGAATCGGAAGTAATATTTCAGCCGACCCTTAATAGGTGATTCCCTGTGCGTACATGGCAGTTGCAACTTTTTCGAAACCGGCGATGTTGGCACCCGCAACCAGGTTGTCGCCGAGGCCGTATTCTTTTGCCGCGGTGCTCGCATTCTTAAATATGCTGACCATAATGCTCTTGAGTTTTGCATCCACTTCTTCAAAGGTCCAAGCGTATCTCATACTGTTCTGGCACATTTCAAGGCCCGAAACAGCAACACCGCCTGCATTGGCAGCTTTCGCAGGTCCAAATACTATACCGTTCTTCAGGAACACTTCAATAGCTTCAGGAGTGGCAGGCATATTCGCGCCCTCACCGACTGCGAAGCAGCCATTTGATACAAGCAGCTTAGCAGAAGCTTCGTCAATTTCATTCTGTGTTGCACTTGGCAGGGCAATGTCGCATTTGATTGACCAAATACCAGCGCAGCCTTCTGTGTAAGTAGCCTTCGGATGGAATTTGACATATTCGCTGATTCTCTTTCTCTCAACCTCTTTAAGCTGTTTGATGGTATCTAGTTTAATTCCGTCGGGATCGTAAATATATCCATTTGAATCACTAAGCGCCGTCACCTTGCCACCGAGCTGATGAACCTTTTCGGTCGCATAAATAGCAACATTTCCCGAACCGGAAACAACAACGGTAGAGCCTGTGAAGGACTTACCCTTGAAGGTTTTCATCGCCTCTTCCATGAAGTAGCATAAACCATAACCAGTCGCCTCAGCTCTTGCCAGGCTCCCACCCCAGGTGAGGCCTTTCCCGGTTAGTACACCTGTGAAATCATTCTTTAATTTTTTGTACATTCCGTACATATAACCTATTTCGCGCGCACCGGTTCCAATATCGCCAGCAGGCACATCTGTGTTTTCGCCGATATGCCTTGCCAATTCAAACATAAAGCTTTGACAAAATCTCATCACTTCTCCGTCGGATTTGCCCTTGGGATCAAAATCGCTGCCGCCCTTAGCGCCACCTAAAGGAAGGCCTGTAAGGGAGTTTTTGAAAATCTGTTCAAAACCAAGGAATTTAATTATACCGGGATAGACTGACGGATGAAGTCTGATGCCGCCTTTGTAAGGGCCAATTGCGCTATTGAACTGGCAGCGAAAGCCTCTGTTTACCTGAACCTTGCCGCCGTCATCAACCCAGGGCACCCTGAAAATAATCTGTCTTTCGGGCTCAACAATTCTGTCGAATATACCGGCTTTTACCCATTCGGGATGCTTTTGTACGACAGGCTCAAGAGACTCAAGCACTTCTCTGACCGCTTGATGGAATTCGGGTTCGTTCGGATTTCTTTTAATTACTTGTTCCATTACACTCGATAAATGCTTCATATAAATGCCCCCAATTTATTATAATATAATAGCTGACATGCCAATTTGTCAAGAAAAAAATTGAAGTTTTGCAATAAAAAAGTTTCTAGCAATAGAACATTAATCCGTGGAAAATCTTTCCGATGGGATCAAGTTTTGGCTGGAATGTGACTATTGCCTTATAAACATGAGAAAGTGGACTGGAGCTATGAAAACCAATGTAGGATTTCAGGACTTTGTATGGTACTATTTATGATATATACGACAGCCTTGAGATCGTTGGAAGCATGCAGCGATACCGCAGTAAGCATTTATGCTCAGCGATAACGGTTTGCTGCAGGAACTTATAGGCTAGAATGAGGTGTATCATGCAAATAGTTGTACTTGACGGGTATACGACAAATCCTGGAGATCTGGACTGGAATGACCTTTACCAGCTGGGGGAGACCACTGTCCATGACAGAACTGCTCCCGGTGACATTATAGAAAGAGCCCGCAATGCAGGAATTATTCTCACTAATAAAACGTTACTTACAGATGAAATTATGTCCAAACTGCCAAGGGTTAGATACATTGGGCTGCTATCCACCGGTACAAACGCAGTAGACCTGGAAGCGGCCATGCGAAGAGGCATCACGGTTACAAATATACCGGCTTACAGCACGGCTTCTGTGGCACAACTGGTTTTTGCCCTGCTGCTGGAGTTATGCATGAGTACAGGTCTTCATAATAAGGCAGTGCACGATGGTGAATGGGTTGCCAGTACCGACTTCAGCTTTACAAAGGCGCCGCTGGTTGAGCTAACCGGCAAGACAATGGGTATAGTAGGATATGGCAGTATTGGCAGACAGGTGGCCAAAATCGCATTTGCTATGGGTATGAAGGTAGTTGCTGTCTCAAGAACCGGAGAAGAAGAAAACAACATAGAGGGTTTTCGCTGGCTGGAGCTTTCAGAACTGCTGGGCCAGGCGGATGTAGTGAGCCTCCACTGCCCGCTGACACCTGAGACGAAGAAACTGATAAATAAAGAGGCGCTGGAACTGATGAAAAGCACAGCATATCTTATAAATACTTCAAGAGGGCCGGTGCTGGATGAGCTGGCTGTTGCAGAGGCACTGAACACAGGACGTCTTGCCGGGGCGGGCCTGGACGTATTGTCCACCGAACCGCCGTCTCCGCAAAATCCACTGCTCACGGCCAAAAATTGCATTATAACACCCCACATAGCCTGGGCAACGGCTGAGGCACGCGCAAGGCTCATAAAAATGGCGGTGGCTAATGTCAAGGCTTTTATAGAGGGCAAAGCGGTAAATGTAGTAAAGTAAGGTGGGAATTCAGAAAAATCATTGAACGGCCACAATTCATTTTTCTGGGTATAAATTTTCAAATCCACAAGCATCCGGCCTTAATAATGGGGTTATACACAGACTTATCAACATTATCCACAGCAGCATATCCACAAAACGAACGTTCTGAGGAGAACCATACAAAAAAGAAGCGGTGCAGAGCAGGACAAAAAAAGTGGTTAGTCTTTCGACTAACCATGTAAAGGGGGTCAAAATGTATTTTGTGAGGTCATACTTATTATTGACCCCGATGAGAGCTTTTTATTCATAAAACAATAAATTATTTTTCCTAATGCGGAAATTTATTTTTTATCTCAGATACTATTGTTTCGATATGTTTTTTGGAGCAATCTATTTCGAAATCCGAGTATTTTTTATAAAGGGGCATCCTTTCGTTATAAAGCGTCAACAGTGTTTGACCGCTTCTCATTGCAATCCCGCGAAGGTGGGCGTTTTTGAGCCTGCGCTCCAACTGGTACAGTTTTGTATTCAAAAAAACCATCACACCGGCGGCCTTTAAATGTCTTACTGCGGCCTCGCTATAAATAACACTTCCGCCGGTGGCTATTATATGGTTCTCCACATCCAGTCTCAATATCACTTTTTCCTCAATTCCTATAAATTCGCTTAAACCTCGGACATCAATCAACTCCTGAAGATAGCAGTTTTCTTGCTGCTGTATCAGCAGGTCCGTGTCTATGTAAGGCATTTTCATAGCCTTTGCAAGCAGTACCCCGACAGTGCTTTTGCCGGCTCCCGGCATTCCAATCAATACGATGTTTTTATTTCCCATATCAATGCCCACCTGTACAATTTCTTATTTGGATATAATATTAGAAAATCATGATAATAATATATCATATCGCAGCTAGGCTGCAAGCTAAGGTATGAAAATCGCTGTGATGAGCTTACTGGTAGCGGCAAGGTAAAGTGAAAGCGTTGTGATAAGCTTTTTAAGGTATAAATGTCCATGTAAGCGGGCGGGCTTGACATAATATTTACAATAGCGATTCACTAGGCAACTGCGACAAGGAGGATATTATGGATGACAGGAATGAACGAACAACCGGACAGAATGAAAAAGACTTCCGTCGAAACAGCGCTTATAACAGCGGTACGTTAAGCCACCATGATCATTTGCCATTATGGTATATAAAAACCAGAAATGCCATTTATTATGTGCTCGGTGTAGTTGAAGTACTTCTGGCCTTCCGCTTTTTGTTCAAGCTGCTGGGAGCGAATCAAGCCAGCGGCTTTGTCTCGTTTTTATATATAATTACAGGCATTCTTTCAGCTCCCTTTAAAGGGATCTTCAGCCCATCTGTCACAGAGGGCCTGTCTGTGCGGTCGGTTTTCGAACCGTCGGTCATTATTGCAGTCATAGTATATGCGATAACCGCATGGGGACTGGTAAGGCTGATAAGGCTGAAAGCTGCCAGAGATGGACATTAGGGAGATGAATGCAAGTATTCATAAAAGGTGGATGGCGAACAGTATTTCTGAGCATAAAAAGCAAGAAAGCATAATAATTATCAGAAAGGTAACAGGCCGACATTATACAGAAATTGCGGACAGAAGGATCTGAATGGAGCAACCTGCCGCTATGGCCAATGAAAAATGAAATTTTGCCCCATCCCTCTTATCTCCAAAGTCTGTGTAGGGCATTAAGGAGTGAGTGAGAAAGCATGTTTTCAGGTAGTTGGCAATATGTCCGATCCGCTGCTTCAGATTGCCTCTGAAAAACATAATACCAACTGACATGATACCTCCTGCCAAAAAAGAATAGGCCATTGCGAGCAATACAAAAGGCATCCCCATGATAGCGCCTATGGCGCAGAAAAGCTTTATATCACCTGCACCCAGCATTCTCAGCACAAATAGCGCAATGAGAAGCGCAGCAGGAAGCATTGCCGCCAGAAGCGACCAGACAAAGCCTTCAAATCCGCCGAGGACACAGTTTAATACAAGTCCGGCGGCAAACCCCAGTGCCACAGGCAGGTTAAATATGCGATAAAACCGGATATCACCGGCTACAGCGACTATTAACAGAATTGCAAGAATGACGTACCTGACAAACATTTTACACCCTTTGTAAAACAAACTGCTTCGGTTCTTAAAGGGAACGCACCCTCAATATATTTATCGTAATAATAATTTAATTCTTTAGTCCGTTCTTAACTATTAATTCACAGTAAAATTTTGTCGATATATATATTGAACTATACCCTGAAGACCTCTATTGGCAGGTTATCCGGGGTGAAAACACAAGTAAAGCGGTAGAATTATATACTGGAGGAATTCTTTGTATGAACCGAATGCGAAAGGCAATGGCTGTAATTATGACGGCAGTGCTTGTATATAGTATTCTTAGCAGCAGTTTAACTGTCGTATCAGCAGCAGAGGCTAAGGTAGATATCAAAGCAGACAAGTATGAAAACGGCATTCTGAGCATTAGCTGGAGCCAGCAGCTGACAGGGGTAAAGGCTGCGGTGGTAGCTTATCACAAGCCCAATGCAGATAATACCGCCGTGCTTACAACGTCAGGGGCTATACTTGTTGGCAATACTGCAGACATTTCAGGTCTGCAGGCCGACTATATATACGATATCAGTGTTGCAGTCTATGGCGAAGTCGACGGAAATAACAATCCGGTCGGTAATCCGATAGGGAGAGGCCTCCTCTTTTATCTGCCGTCCATTACATTCGTTTCAAAAGCGTCAGACCAGGAATACGATGTTATACCGGGAGGCGGGCTTGAAATTGGCGGGAAACCGCGTCTCAGGCTTAGCTGGAAGGTGCCGAAAGTGTATTGCGACCCGGATGGAACTGTTTATCCTGAAACGGATACTAATCCTAATAATAACATGGTTATTCCGACAAATCGTGAGGATGCCCTGAATTATATGGAGAGTTCACTCAATAAAATCTATGGCAATAGTTTACAGATATCGACCCTTAATTATAAGATAAATATATCTACGGATATCAATATGCTCAATTCCACCCCTGCCCAGGCAGGACTGCTGATAGAACAGCAAAGTGAAAATAGTTATAGTGCGAAAGTTTCCGGCGCGGATTACACAGCGACGGTTACCACACCGAATGCCTTGGGATATATAGGTTTTGAATTATGGGGCAGAGCCAATAATACTGCTGAAGTTCCGACCCCTTCCGGCATTAATGTGCTGCCTGACAGGGATATAATACCGGGCACCGTGTATTATATGAACATCAAGCCCATATTCAAAAATACCGGCGGAACAAATATTGCCGTAGTAGCGGTGGGCAACCCATCAGATCAAAACGGCAGCCTGCTCGCAGGCGGAAGAGCCTATACCAGCACTCCCATCAGGTTCCAGATCACCAAAGACAGCGCAAATAATATCTACGTAAAAATATATAAAATTAATCAAGGCAGCCTTGATTTGCCCAGACTTTTCTATGAGGTGCAGGCTACGGACGACCCTTCGCTGACAGGGGATTGGGTGCAAAAGAAAATCCTGGACGACTCCTATTTCAGCGGTGCATCGGCAGTAACAGTCATTACAGGTGTCAATCCGAACAATGAAATTTATTATAAAATAGTAGTTAAATCTGACAGTCCAAATGACAGGCTTGAATCTTTGCCATTACTTTATGTACTGACTGTGGATACCAGCAGACCTCCGCTGCCGGTAGGTATTGCGGTGATGAACAGGACACTGAAACCGGGCCTGGCTACACCCCCGACAGGCGCTGCGATAACGGTCAAATCTACAGATGTGACCATATCCTGGGATCGGCCTCTCAACTGGGGTACTATAAAGAACGACCTTTATTTTCATTTTCTTTTGAATACAGATCAGTCTGAGATTGCTTCGAGCATTCCGCTTTATGTGGGGGGCGCCTATTGGGGCAGCTATCCTGCGAAGTACAGGCTGGTTAAATATATAAGTGCAGCTTCTGGCAAGATAAAAGAGGAGGGAAACAGGCTAACCTACAAATTGGAAGCCTTTGACCTGTTCAAATGGGAGGGGGACACAGCAGCTGTAGGCGGTGACATAACAGGGAATGGAGATTATCCGTATTTTCTTATCCCCAATACAGTGTATTATTTGCAGATGTACACCACAAAAGCTGCCGATAGAGGTTCACTGGATGCCAGCGTAATGTCCGACCGATCCATAATATCCAGCTTCACCACACTGGATGGTGTCGAGGTGGATGTACCGCTGCCCATGAAAATTTCTCTTGATGCCAACGGGAAGGACACATCTGTAAAGCCCGCAGTAAATTATATTGAGGTGAAGCTTGACAAGGTTACAAACCTTGACTGGAATAATTATACAGATGAATATGATGAAACAAAATACTCTTATAAAACCTATTATGATATCTATATGAATTCAAGAACAGATACGCCCTTCACACTTGTAGGAACAACAGAGGACCTCCTGGGCGATGTGAGGTTTACTGGCGCCGACGATCCTCAGAGCACTTCAATAAAGACGAGAATATCCGGTTTTACTACTGGAAGCGCCATTAATTTGTTTGGTTTTCATCTGCTGCCGAATACAACCTATTACTTTAAAGCTAAAACAAGACTGTCAGTTAAAAGCACAACAAATTCTGCCATTATACTCTCCAAGGAATCTATCAATACAGCCATACTTCCTGTCACTACCATCTTACTGGAAGCAACAAAACCGGACGACAGCCTGAGAAAGCCGCTGGCTCCCATAGACTTCAATATTGCAGTGGATAATGCAAAGAATCAGCTGCTTTCAGGCAGCAGCGTCACGTTTGCCTGGAAGCGGCAGGAGGATGACGCCATATATGAACTAATACGCACCACACAGAAGGTAAGTCCGACAGATTTAACCGACAGCTATAACAGTGATCAGGAATACCTGAGCTTCCTGCAGGAATACGGCAACTTCAGGGATGGCGCCAATAAATCAAGAGTTTATCTTGACCCTGTATTGGGCTCGGGTGCTTACTCGGGTAAATTTACATATGACAGCGCTACAAAGATATGTACATATACGGTCGACCGGAGGATGTTCCCTAATAAGCTTTCCTACTTCAGCTTGAAGGCTGTAAGGGTCAATGCAACTCCGGCAAGAGTGCCGCTGGTTCCGGCTTCCGAAAGTGTCTGGGTTTCCATACCCGTAACCACGTCTCTTATTGATCCGCCAGCTTCTATCGAAACGGTAGTGAACGCAGAACTGGGTTTTTACTGGACTGATTCTACCGCAGGTCTTACGGCGGAGGATTACAAGATCTTCGCAAAGAGCCCTTCAGACATGGATTACAAGCTGGTGACCAAATCCCAGTCCGCCATTGTAAAGGATAATGATGGCCGAACCTATTACGGTAGGCTTACAGGCCTCAAACTGGACTCCTATTATGATATTAGGGTAACAAAAGGCGCCAATACGCCTGTTTATGAAAAAACCGGCTTGAAAACTAGAAATGGCCATAATGAACTGGAAATAAAATGGTTAGGAAAGCCTCTGGATAGATATTCGCACTATGACATTGCGCTGATGGCCGAGGGTGTGACAGAATACACAATACTTTCAGCTTCCGACATGGAACAGTATGTGGACAAAAATGGGGCAATACTGCCGTATTATTCTGAAGAAACTGCGCAAACAGTAGGTTCGGAAGCATTGTACTACCATGCCAGGATAAAAAGCTCCGAAGTGGTGTTGGCCGGAGGAATTAGAACGATCCAGTCGTTACGCTCCAATGTAAAATACCATATTAAGGTAAGGTCGGTCAAGATAGATCCGACAGAGACGGATTTTATAGCCTATTCTAAATATATCGGTCCGGTTAGCACCCGAACAGAATTCTATCAGGAGGACTATGACAACACGGATCGTGAAGTAAAACAGAAGGCCGTTTTCCTCGACAGGATGGAAGATCTTGAGAAGGGATTTTTCTGGAGGATAGCAATCGGCGGCAGCGTTAACAGGATATTACTCAAGGGGGGCAGAGTAGCAGAGGCCATTAGAAATTCTTCAGGAGATTCGTTTACAGTGGATATGACAGCTATTTCGATAAACATAAATACTGATGAAATATATGTGCCGGTCGAGGTAATAAAAATAATGAATTTACAAAACAAGAATCTTGTCGTGAGAACCTCCGGCGCAGAACTGTTACTGAGGCCTACTACACTTGATGCATCGAGCAATGAGCAGATGAAGGAGATTCTAGGAAGGCAGGAGGTTAAAGACCTCTATGTCAGAATGGTTGTTGCGCGATCAGCTTCAACTTCAACAGCTCTCCCGTTAAACAACGAGCGCGTGTCGTATATTAATGAGCTAGGCATACAGGGAGTGGGACTGGCAAAGACGGACAGCGACTTGAAGCAAATGTTCCATGACAAGCTCTACGACAAGGAAAGCGGACTGGTTAATGAAAAGCTCAATATGCTGCAGAACGCATATGTGGGAAGCGGCACAGGTTCTTCCAAGCTGATTGACCAATATACCCAAAGCCTGGTGGAGATGATTGAAAAAGAGCTTTCAATCTATATTGACAGCACATTGCGGTCAGTTAGGCTGAGTAATGCCGTAAGGGATATAACCACCTTTGATGCGCCGGCATCAGTCAGTTTATCCTTCAGCGGCGGCATGGGCGTAAAGCTTCCATATGTACTGTACGATGGAGCATCAAGCTGGCAGAAGATTTCCGCAAACACGCTTCAGGCAAATTCAAGTGTGCGGTTTAATCTTATAAAAACAGGCAAATATTTGATTATGGCAGCTCAGCGCAATATAGGAGATGTGCCTGCCGGACACTGGGCAGAAGGTTATATTACCAGCCTTTCCTCCAGGTACGACCTAGGGGATGTGTTCACGGGCATCAATAGCGGCTTTATGCCGGAAAATATCGCTACCTGTAAAGAGGTAGTGCTGCTTTATGAAAAAGCAGTCGGTAAAACAGCAGAAAACAGCGGCCTTGATATCAGGCAGAAGAATGTGAAGCTTGGGTTGGACGGCTTCATTAGCACCACTTCTCTCATGAAAAATGTGAAAAGGCGGGAAGTGGCGGCAGTACTGTTGAAGATGTTTTCGGTGAAGAAGGGTGTCAGTATGGACAGCCTTAAGCCTGGCGGAAGAGCTGGCATTACAGATGAAGGCAGTATTGGGGACGATTATTTCAGCTCGGTTCTGATAATTGTTGATATGAGGGTAATGAGCACGGATGACAGCGGCAATTTCAACCCCGCCGGCCAGATGACCCGCGCCGATGTGGCTGCGGCTTTTGTAAAATTGCTGAAAATGACCGGAGATATGTAGAAACCGGAGACTTGTGACCTGGGTATTTTGACGTGAGGAAAGGACGCATGAACATGACAAAGAAAGCAGTTTGTCTCACATTAATAGTGCTTATGCTGGTGCAGTATGGCCGGCTTGCAACGGCAGCGGCTGCAGATAACGTTCCCCAGCCAGCGCCGGACAAGCTCAGGGTGGAGGCTATAAACAACATAGCTCCTAATATTGAGCCCCCAATAGGATATAACGAAATCGACAAGTATTACGTCGACCTGAAGTGCGATAAACTCATACAACCTTCCGGTGTAGCAGCGCCAAAATTGTTCCTCAACTATTATCTGCAGGAGGTCAGTAAATCCTACAAGCCGGTAAAACCTGCGGTACTGAAGGAGGGGAATGTTCTGGAAAACACCGGTGCAAGCAATATACGCAGGCTCAGGAATCTGTCCTCCGGTACGGTTTATTATGCCTATTCAAAAGCATATTACACCTATGAAAGGGATGAAACCACGTATACCAGCAGTGAATCTTCCGCCTCCAATACAGTCAAGTTCATGACGGATATTGCCATTAATGCCTATTCCTACGGTTCCAATCAGATAAAAATAGAATGGGACGATGTATGGAATTCAGGGAAGAGAATGGAGTACAAGCTGTACGTATCCGAGAGTAAATCGTTTACGAATTCACCGGCTATTTACATAGGACAAGAACAGATTAGTCAAAGCGGACCTGTTTCTGTCAACGAAGCCACGGGCAAGCTGGAATATATCCATACGGTCAGAGATCCCGGAAGGGTCTATTATATAAAAGTGGTTCCTGATACCACCGAGGCTGAGTTGAAAAAATCGGCAGAGAGCCCGACTGTGGAGGTCAGCAGTTTTATACTTGCCAAAACCACAAAAATGACGGTCACTGATGTAGGCGCTATCTGGAAACTGGAGTGGAGCCCTGTTGTCACAGGGCTGACCGGAAGCAACGTCAAAGTGTCATACCAGATATACAGAGGAACAGGTATCGGAGGAAGTATTGAGCAATATATGGCCTCTATCGATGACACTACATTTTTGCTGACTATACAGCCGGGAGAGGAAAGCAATTACCATGTTATTAAGGCCATTATCACCCGAAATGGGCAAGATGTGTATTCGGGAATCAGGATTCAGTCCCAGAAAATATATGTAACGGAATCCGAAGTGGCGTCAACACCGGGAGTACCGGAGCTGGTGCCGGATTTCAAAAATGCAGGAAGTACTATCATTTCCTATGAGAGCCAACTGAGCGCGCATAGTGCCACTATACTGCTGAGAGCGCCTCTGAAAGGAAACGGGGGAGTGGATACCGAGGTCAAATATGACATCTGGCTGATCAACGATCCTAATTTGCTGGTCAATCCGCCATCCAATACCTTGATTGCCTCCTCTGTCAAAATGAATGACAGTAATTTTGTCATGAGCGGAACAAAGCTATTTGGATATAAGTTTAAAATCGATGCATTGGTGCCGAACACCACGTATTATTTTAAAATAGTCGCAAAAAAGGACTATATTGAGTTTGTCAATAATAAGCTGACCAATATAACGTTACAATCCGCTGCGGCTATGAAGATCATCATAACCCCTACACTCGGGGCAATTGATCAACCAATTGTGCCCGGAAGGCCTCCCTTTGAATTGAAAAAAGATCGTCAAGGGGTAGATATGGTGACTAGTACATCGGCAATAGTAACATTGAAAAACAAGTGGTACGAGCAGTACACCATTGTTAATGGCGGCAGATCCGCATGGATTTACAGGACGCCTGAACAGCTTGAGACTACCAGCCAGGGTGCAGTAACTGCGATAGAAAACGGCAGCGCCGACCCTCTTAAATTCCGCAAGGTGGAGTATGACAGCGGGGTTACCATTGACGCGGGCTTAGTTGAATATACGCCGGATATTGATTATGACAACATTGATAAGCTGGCAACCAACAAAGTCGTCGGGTTTCCCGTGACGCCCAATGATCCGAATGAAGCAGTGACTGCGCCCGGTGCCATACCAGACGGGAAAAAGCATCATATTGATATTCCCATAAGCGACCTTAAGCCCAATACTACTTATGTTATATGGGTAAGAGCGGTAAGACGCAGCGTAGACCTTATTTCCGGGCCGTCAGATGCAATTATTGTCACGACCATACCCGATTTTCCTATTATCATTGAGAAACCCACTGTTCCGGTCTTCAACTATTATCACGCAGCAGATACCCATATTGACCTGGGCTGGAGCTTTAATCCTCAGCACACCTATTATATTGAGTATGGCACGACAGACAACCGCAAAGGTGCGTCAGGCAAAGTGACTATTACGCCGGAGGAACTGAGGTATGCATCTTATTATAGAGTGAAGAAGCTTAAGCCGGATACTCTGTACTATTTCTGGATTCAGGCTGAGGCAACAAACGCCGCAGGAGATAAAAAGAGCTCGGACTTCAGTGATTCCTATCTGGTCAAGACGGTAAAGGACATACCTCCCGCTACACCAAAGGGCTTTGGTGTAAAGGGCACTCCCGGTTCAGTCACCAAGGACAGTATAACTTATGAATGGGGCGTGGATGACGGCATGGAGTATATTCTGGAAATCGCAAGTGACGTCAGCTATAAGGACAGTAAGAGGTTTGAGGGCAAAAGCAAATCTGAGTTTATAGTTGGGAATCTTAGGTCAAATTATAGATACTATGCCAGGCTTTATGCGTATGATCCTGCAAAGAAACTGATTTCGGAGCCGACACAAAGCGTAACGGTAAGAACCCTTCGCAGCAGCGACGATTACGATTCCAGCGAAGACACTGAGGATGAAATAAGCGGGGACTTCATTATAAAGGACAGGGTATCCGTAAATGGTATTTGGACTGTTAAAATAACAGGTATAAATGCAAACCGGTTTGTGCAGCATGTGCAGACAGACAACGTACTTGATTACCGCATAAATTTGAAGGTTATGCCTGCCGGAACAAGGAAGATATCTGTGCTGATATCACAGAGGGTATTCAGGGCTATCGGCATGCTTGGAGAAAACCTGCTGATAAAAACCCAGCTGAATACACTGGTTATTCGCCCGGGAGTGTTGGCGGACAGCAATGGTGTATATGGTTCTGCTGCAGGCGAGGCCAATTTTGAATTTGTCATTACTCTTGATAGTTCCGCAACAGGAAGCAATACGAAGAATCTGAATTTCAAAACACCGGTAATTCAGCTGGAAATAGGGCTGTCGGACGGCATTGTTACACCCGTGGAGAAGCTTGAGAAGCCACTGAAGGTGAGTTATGAATACACCTCTGCAGACTGGTACAGGCAGGGTATTACTGCGGGCTATGTGCTTGCCGCCGGCGCTAAAGACTGGAAGAAATCCGAGTCTGCGGGCAGATTCGATTCGGATCGCAATACAGGGGAAATAACCTTTGACTCCTTTGTGCCAGGGCGACTGGCTGTGGCGGAGCAGGGTTCGGACTATTATGACGACGTCTTGAAAAGTTATGCCAGGAAATCCATTGCCAATGTGTCATCGGTACACCCGCTGAAGTCTGTAACGGGACGAAAATTTGAACCTGATAAATATCTGACCGTCGGTGACGCTGTGAAATTCATGCTGGATGTGCTTGATTTCGATTATGGCGGCAATTACATGACACTGGCAGTGAAAGCAGGAATTGTTCAAAGTGCCGACAGCAACAAACCAACGGCCAATTGTACGAGAGAGAAATTGATTGCTATGGTAGTAAGAGTCTGTGAATTGAAGACATCGCAAAAAGCTAAAGCAACTGTAGACGATACAGTTATCTATAATGATATTAATCAAGCGAGCGCTGCATTGCTTCCAAAAATTAGATTTGCACAGGAAATTGGTGTTGTTACAAGCAGATTTTCTGATACGCTCGGTCCGAACGATCACATAACCCGGGCAGAAACTATGGTTCTGCTGGAGAAGCTGCTAAGGTATACCGGCGAACTGTAAGCATTCTTAGGAATCGTTGAAATATTGTATTATGTCATTTCCAAGTCAATTACAAACTGCATAAAACATGTGTAATAACCAGTAATGAAGCGGGATATAGAAAATTTTCATGTATACGCCCCCGAGCATGAGGCAATAATTCATATATAAGTTATCCGGTAAAAGATTACGGTAAACAAACTTTTACAGGCATAACCGCCTCTAAAGCGCATCACAGTAATCGACTGTGGCGTGACTTAAACCAAAAAGGGGGGATAAGCATGAAAAAATCTATATTCATCGTTTCTGTCTTTATTTTAGTAATCTCCATTTTTATTATAATAATGCAGACTGACAGAGCTGTAAACTCAACAGTGACGGTTATGCAAAAAGCTTTTGATACTACGGGAGCAAAGGTAACAATCTCAGAAATCTATATGCGGGAAAAGCTTTATGATGAAAGTTTTTCAGATGCAGAGAAGCGTATACGGTTACTATCAGACGTTATCACGGGTATTGGCGGCAACACTGCAGAAGTGAGGCCTGTTTTTTTGTCTATTGACAATGACAGCAGTACCGGTACTGAAACAAATTACATAATTAATGATAACAGCAGTATAAAGATCAGCATATTAAAGGACAGGCATAGAGGGCGGCCGTTTGAATACCAATTGAGCATCAGCCTTACTGACACTTCGCAACAGCAGAAAATAGCAGAATCAGCCAGGGGGCTTTCAAACACAATGAAAAGGTATGGGATAAAACCGAATGTAAATATATGTATTACCGGCAGTTTGGAAGGAAGGCTGAAGGATAGTGATTTAGAAACACTGTGTTCAAGGATTTTTGATAGTGCGGGAGCAAGCACGGTGGAGGGAATGAGGGATAAAGGACTGATCAGCATTTCGGCATTTTCACCCTCCATTAATGGTGCGGTGAGAGTGAAGGGCAAACGTGTAAACCTAAACGTGGCTGTGAGATTTAACTCATATGAAGATAAAACCTACATATGGCTGGCGACACCTGTTATTACTATGGAATACTAAAGCCGGCAGTATGCTTGAAAACACGAACGAAAAGATAAGAGGAGAGTAAAAGTGTCCAGAATTATCATAACGGAAGGAAAGCCGTTGAGAGGCAGAGTACGCATTAGCGGCGCTAAAAATTCAGTACTGCCTATTATTGCAGCATCGTTGCTCGCAGATGGCAGGAGTATAATAGATGAGATCCCATACCTGAAGGATGTAAAAATCATGTGCGATCTGGTAAAATCATTGGGTGCCGACATAGATGTTTCCGATGATCAGACCAGATTAGGAATTAATTGCAGATCATTATCCAACACAACTGCCCCTTATGAACTTGTAAATAAAATGCGAGCCTCCTTTCTTGTAACAGGACCGTTACTTGCAAAGACCGGTGCCGCACGCATATCGCTTCCCGGAGGCTGTGCGATTGGGTCGAGGCCTGTAGATCTTCATTTAAAAGGCTTTATAGCTCTGGGAGCAACTATAACCCAGGGGCATGGCTATATTGAAGCTAAAAAGAACGGCAGGCTGAAAGGTGGGAAAGTATATCTGGACTTTCCCAGTGTAGGTGCAACTGAGAATATTATGATGGCGGCTGTGCTTGCTGAGGGGGTAACGACTATTGAAAATGCGGCAATAGAGCCGGAGGTAGTTGATCTGGCTACCTTTCTTACCACGATGGGCGCTGAAATAAAAGGCGCTGGTACGGATACTATAAAAATATCGGGACTCAGGGAATTGAAAGCTGCCAATCACGCCATTATACCCGATCGTATTGAAGCAGGCACATATATGGTGGCGGCGGCTATTACGGGCGGTGATGTAGTGATAGAAAATGTTGTGCCGGATCATCTCAAGCCTGTCACAGCAAAGCTTAGAGAGGCTGGCGTAGAGGTGTCGGAAGAGCTGACATCAGTACGAGTCAGGGGGGGTGAATTAAAAGCGGTTGACATAAAAACACACCCTTATCCAGGATTTCCAACGGATATGCAGTCCCAGATGACTTCGCTAATGAGTGTGGCCTGTGGTACCAGCATGGTGATTGAGACCATATTTGAGAACCGTTTCATGCATGTATGTGAACTTAAAAGAATGGGAGCCAATATCAAGGTTGAAGGGAGAAGCGCGATTATTGAAGGCTGCAAAAGACTAACAGGAGCAAAGGTCAATGCAACGGATTTAAGGGCGGGAGCTGCATTGATACTGGCGGGCCTTATAGCGGAAGGGCCGACGGAAATTGTAGATATTGAGCATATTGACAGAGGATATATGAAAATAGATGAGAAACTGAGAGGTCTTGGCGCCAATATTAATAGAGTAAAAGACTAATACCGCATACTTTTTTCCCCTGCGAATAGAATGTAAGGAGGACATACCTCTTATTGGCAAGAGCACATCGGAATGACAATCTGCGTTTGTCATTCTGAACGGAGAGGGAAATCTTTTTGCGGGGGTTAGAATGAAAAAGCTTGTATACTATGCCGGCATGATGATTGTTGTGATTATACTGCTGCCGATGTTTATTGTGAAGAGCTGCGGTCCTTCCATAGAAAAAAAGCCTCCGGATGAGGTCACCGGTAGTAAGGAGTATAAAATCATTGTTTATAATAAAACGTTGAACAAGTCGGAAGAGATGAATCTGGAAGAATATACAAAGGGCGTTGTAGCAGCAGAAATGCCTGCAGATTTTGATCCGGAGGCACTAAAAGCTCAGGCTGTAGCAGCAAGGACATTTGCGTATGGCCGTCTTGCCGGAATCTATAAATCCAAGCAGGGAGTACATGACGGAGTGGATATTTGTACGGAATCCACCCACTGTCAGGCATGGACGAGCAAGGAAAGCGCAATGAAGAAGTGGAACCCGTTTTTTGCGTCCAGAAACTGGGGCAGGATTGAGAGAGCCGTCAACAGTACAAAAGAAAGTATTGTTGTATATGAAGAAAATATCGCCAACTCTCTTTTTCATGCCAGCAGTTCCGGTAGAACTGAAAATTCGGAAGAGGTGTGGTCCGGTACCAGCGTGCCTTATCTAAGAAGCGTAGCAAGCAGCGGAGAGGAAGCATCAAAAGGCTATATTACTTCCATTCTGATACAAGCAGCAGAATTGGCAGAAAAACTCAGTGAAGCTAAACCGGATGCGATCTTTGAAGATGATATCTTTAAGAGCATAAAAATACTTGATTTTACAACCGGCGGTAGAGTTAAAACATTAAAAATCGGAGATGTTACCTTAAAAGGAACCGAATTCAGAACCTTACTTGGTCTGCGCTCAGCTAATTTCAAGGTGGAAATGGCTGATGACAAAACGAATAAAACGCTGAAGATTACTACTGCGGGTCACGGCCATGGAGTGGGTATGAGCCAATGGGGAGCAGATTCGTTGGCGAAGAAGGGCGGCACCTACATAGAGATATTAAAACATTACTATACAGGCGTCGACATAGTTTCCATCAAAGAATATGAGAGCAAAGCATTTCAATAATAATTTAACTCCATATGTATATAGTTGCCATATGCGGAAACAATATTGTATGGAGGTGGAATTTGTGGATATGAAAAAATTGTTTCCGGAGGATAAAGGAACAAAAAAAGGAGTAAGGGAGTTTCTGGACAAAAGAGGGTTCTATATTGTTTTGTTATTGTGTATTGCTGTTGTGGCTGCTACTGCTGTATTTGTTACTAATCGCAAACCTGATTCCAAGCAGCCTGATTATGAAGCTAGAAGCTTGATTCCTGAAGAAGATGGTAATTTAGTTGTCAGCGAGTCTGATCAGCTTAATGCCCAACAGCCTGAAGATACACAGGCCTCGGCAGCCGCAGGCCAGAAGTCTGAAATTGACAAACCGGCTTCAATTGTCGGTACGGACGGCAACAATGCCGTGCAGTCTAAGGAGGATGCAACCAAGATCACCGCATCCAAAGAGCCTGTTAAACCTGTAAACAGCACAGCTTCTAAAGCATCCAGTTCCAAGAGTACTGCACCGGTGAAGCAGCAAAGCTTCGAGATGCCTGTGAATGGTGACATATCACTGGAATATGCACTGGACAAGCTGGTATATTCAAAGACACTTGAGGAATGGCGCGCACATGCAGGGGTGGATATTGCCTCGGACAGGGGTACTCCTGTTAGGGCGGTGGCGGATGGTGTTGTCAGTGAAGTTAGAAATGATTCATACTATGGCATAGCTGTGGTAATTGATCATGGCAATGGGTTGAAGAGTCTATACAGAAATCTTGCGTCAGATGAAACAGTGACAGTGAACCAGAAGGTGA
>CAYGHY010000033.1:0-18833 GCA_964349435.1 uncultured Oscillospiraceae bacterium | reverse complement strand
CTTTTACAAAACTGTACTGGGCTAAATATCAAACTTTCTTAACTTAATGACATTGGCCCTCAAGCAGTCCTTTTTATGTGGTTGACAGTCGCAATTGTCCTATATTTTTGGTATGATGTGATTGAAAAAACAAATGAAGCAGGAGAAAATATACTCTTCCGAGTGATTATATCGAATCAAGAAAATTCGCTTCGCTCATGACTTAAAACTAAAGCGATTTTATCTTGTTCGCTATGGAACCCTATGGTTCCCTTCGATGGATGCCTTATAGCTTTATTTTGCATCCTGAGCACCCTCCTTAAACCGGGAAAGGGGAGTCCCCTTTCCAAACCCCAGCATAGGAATTTTTTAGGAGATTTATAAATTCCTATGCTTGAACAATAGAAAACCGCAAATCTCAGAGGAGATGGAGGTCAAAAATGAAATGCTTTAGGACAATAGTCATTGCGATTTTGTTATTCACAATAATTTCAAGTTTTGCTGCATGCAGCGGGGTTAAGGAAAGCTACTTTGCAAACGATACAGGTATTGATTCCGAAAAGGCAGGCGAAGCTTCCTCGCAGGAGACAGATGCAGCTGATAGTGAGTTGTATAAAATTGATGTATTTACGATGGTGGGAAATTATGCAGGTAAGCAAATAGGGTGGTTTGGCAAGATAGTAAGTGACAAATTCAACCTGGACCTTAACATGATTGCCTCCAATATTGACGGCGGTGTAGATGTCAAATTCGCTACGATGATGGCATCCGGCAATCTCGGAGATATGGTCATATATGGAAATGACGACTCTAAATATCTGGATTCAATATCGGGCGGACTACTGATGGACATGACAAGAAATGGTTTACTTGATCAATACGGGCCGGAAATCGTTTCTAATTATCCAAAGGTACTGCAAAAAGCCAAGGTGAATTCCGGCAAAGGCATAAGTGTATACAGCCTTGGTTTCAATGCGGCCAATATGCCCAGCGGTCCTTCTGAAGGCGAGGATATGACATGGGGACCCGACCTGCGATGGGATCTATATGCAAGGCTTGGTTATCCAAAGATAAATACGATGGAAGACTATCTGCCTGTCCTTAAACAAATGCAGCAGATGGAACCGAAAAGTGACTCCGGAAGGCCGACATATGGATTCTCCCTTTGGAGTGACTGGGATGGAGACAAGATGTGCCTGGCAAAGCAGTACGGCAATGTATATGGATATGATGAGAGCGATAGTTTCAATCCATACGGTTATGCAATGATATCTGCAGCCGGAGATAAATATCAGGGACTTCTTGATCCGGACAGCTTTTATATTAAATGCCTTAGACTGTACTTCAACGCCAACCAACAGGGTCTAATGGATCCGGATTCCATATCCCAGAAGTATGAGGATGTTACCAGCAAGCTAAAGGATGGACAGATACTCTTTTCATGGTTTCCCTGGATGGACAATATATATAATACACAGGAAAGACAGGCACAGGGCAGGGGTTTCAAACTTGTTCCCTTTTCAGAGGAAATAATGTATTCCGTAGGTTACAATCCTTATGGCGGAAACAGGCTGATTTCTATAGGTGCCAAGGCAAAGCACCCTGAAAGGATTATGCAGTTGATTAACTGGATGTACTCATCGGAGGGTTTTCAGACTATAAAGGCTGGACCGAAAGGCCTTACCTGGGATACAGACAGGAATGGGAAACCGTATCTTACGGCATTTGGGAAAAAGGCCCTGCCCAATAATCCTGAAGCAGTACCTGAAGAGTATGGCGGCGGCACCTTTAAAGACGGACAGAACCAGATGAACATAGACCCCATTCAACAAACAGCGATTAATCCTGAAACAGGTGAAGCGTATGATTTCCATCTCTGGACATCCTATCTCAATAATAGCCCTACAAAGCTTGTCAGTGACTGGAGGAGGAAGATGGGTGTTATGACTTCAAGGGAATATTTTGAAAAGAACAACCTGATTGCAGTAGCTGCGCCTGTATTTACCGGAAAAGCGCCAGAAGCGATGGATAGAACCCTTGAGCAGAAGAAGGGCCAGGTATCTACGGTAATCAGGCAATACTCATGGAGGATGGTATTTGCAAAGAATCAGGCAGAGTTTGACTCATTGCATGCTGAAATGGTAACCAAAGCTAAAGGTCTCGGTTATGATGATATACTCAAGTGGAATATCGAACAGGCCGATAAAGTAGTTGAATGGAGACGGTCAAACAAGTGACAGACAAGAATATAATTCATACCGCTGCTAAGCAGCAAGTCTAAGTGGTCGACGCGGTGGGCTTATGTGGAATGTCTGGTGTACTTCACACCGCCGGATGCGGCTCGGGTCTGAATGCCACCACAGCCAGCGGAGGAACCTGCAGTACCAGTGAAAATGGTTTCTGATGATATTCCGCGTGTTCGGCTGCAACCCCCCCCATGTTTCCCGCATCACTACCGCCGTAAAGCACCGAGTCGCTGTCAGAACCTCAAATGCCACACATTGAACTCGCTTTAGCAAACCCGCCTGTGCAGTCCATTCCCAAAATTCACATAGAGTTTTCGCCAACTCTATTCATGATAGTTTGGGGTACTTATTCTTTGTCCATTTTATAAACTCAATATCTTCAGAACTGAATGATCTGCCTGAAAACACCCTGATAGTATCATCCATGACTTGTTCAACCTGCCTTTCCAAGTCTATCATACTGCTTCAGCACGTCAGCACTGAATGAAAATTAAAATGATTGATAATTTATCTCCAGTGTGTTATACTACGTAACGATAAAAAATACGCACACAACTTGACAATCAGTTAAGTGCCCACAGGTATTCTGGTTGAATGAAAGCTGTGGTGGTATAACTTAAGGAGGATATATCAAATGTCAGTTATTTCAATGAAACAACTGCTGGAAGCAGGTGTCCATTTCGGTCATCAGACCAGGAGATGGAACCCCAAAATGGCCGAATACATCTTTACAGAGAGAAACGGCATCTACATTATTGATTTGCAGAAAACCGTCAAAAAATTTGAGGAAGCTTACTTCTTTATAAGGGAAGTAGCTATGAACGGCGACGACGTTCTTTTCGTAGGCACCAAAAAGCAGGCGCAGGATTCTATTAAAGAAGAGGCTGAGAGATGCAATCAGTACTTTGTAAATGCCAGATGGCTCGGCGGCATGCTTACCAATTTCAAGACCATCCGCAAGAGAATCGACAGACTCAACCAGCTTGACAACATGGAGCAGAACGGCTTGTTCGAGGTGTTGCCAAAAAAGGAAGTTATTAAGCTCAAAGGAGAAATGGAAAAGCTGAAAAAATATCTGGGCGGTATCAGAAATATGAAGAAAGTTCCTGGAGCTTTGTTTATAGTTGACCCCAGGAAAGAGAGAAATGCTATTCTTGAAGCTAGGAAACTGGGCATTCCGGTAGTGGCAATTGTTGATACAAACTGCGATCCTGATGAAGTGGATTATGTAATCCCCGGAAATGATGATGCCATAAGGGCTGTCAAGCTGATTGCATCCAAGATGGCAGATGCTGTTATTGAAGGACGTCAGGGCGAACAGCTTTCAACCGACAGTGCCGATGCTGAAGAAAAAATAAATGAAGCAGAAACTGCAGAAGAGGTAAAAGTAGATTAAGAGAAGATTAATGCAGGGTGCAGTGTTCATTAGCATGGTGGTCTGCACTTATGTTAACAGTAAGTGAGTCATGCTGTGTAATCTGGGATGGATTAGACTCGTATGAAGTTTACTGTTATTTTAGAGTTCATGAGAATATGAGCCACGATTGTTGGATAATATTATGAGTATCAGGGTTCGGAAATTCTACATAAAACCAGTATATTATTTTTGTTTGGAGGTATTTGGATGATTACGGCTGAAATAGTAAAACAACTTCGCGAAAGAACCGGAGCAGGTATGATGGACTGCAAAAAGGCTCTTGTTGAAACGGATGGCAATATGGACAAGGCTATAGATTATCTTAGGGAGAAGGGTCTTGCAGCAGCAGCTAAAAAAGCTGGAAGAATAGCTGCGGAAGGACTTGTTGAATCGTACATTCACGGAAATGGTAGAATAGGCGTTCTTGTAGAAATAAACATAGAGACGGACTTTGCAGCTGCCAATGCCGAGTTTAAACAACTGGCAAAGGATATTGCGATGCAGATTGCCGCAGCAAAACCTGAATATGTCAGAAAAGAAGATGTTCCTGAAGATATACTGGAGAGCGAGAAGAATATCCTTAAGGCACAGGCCAGAAATGATGGCAAGCCTGAGAAGATCATTGAAAAGATGATTGAAGGCAGAATAGAAAAGTTTTACAAGGAAATATGCCTTCTCGAACAGCCGTGGATCAAGGATCCGGACAAGACTATCAAACAGCTTGTTACAGAGAAGATTGCCTTGATTGGTGAAAATATTAATGTAAGAAGATTCGTCAGGTATGAAAGAGGAGAAGGGCTGGCGAGGAAGGAAGAAAATTTCGCCGATGAGATAGCAAAACAGATCGGTGGTTAAAAATAGGGGAACATATAAATAATATGTTCCCTTTATATTAGCCATTTTGAATCTTATTACTTAGTTATTTTGCATTTAACAAATGCAGGAGTTTCGACTTTAATGTAGAACAATATATAAGGAGTGGGGGTTATAATAGATATGACACCTAAGTACAAAAGAGTTTTGCTTAAGCTCAGTGGGGAGATGCTGGCAGGAGGTCAAAAAACCGGAATTGATACAGCCACGCTGGGTTCTATTTCAGACAGGATTAGCGAAGTATACAACAAAGGAGTTGAAATTTCTATAGTTGTTGGCGGAGGTAATTTCTGGAGAGGCAGAAGCGTGAAAGGCATGGACAGGACAACTGCCGACCACATGGGCATGCTGGCTACTGTTATTAATTCACTTGCGCTGCAGGATGCATTGGATTCAAGGGGTATTCCCACAAGAGTCCAGACAGCCATAGAAATGAGGCAAATTGCGGAGCCATATATAAGAGGAAGGGCAATAAGGCATCTGGAGAAAAAGAGAATTGTAATATTTGCCTGTGGCATTGGCAATCCCTATTTTTCAACAGATACGGCTGCCGCACTAAGAGCTGCTGAGATTGATGCCGAAGTTATACTGAAGGCAACCATGGTGGATGGAGTATATGATAGCGACCCGAGGGAAAACCATAATGCCGTCAAGTTTGAGAGTCTGACATTTGCAGAAGCGCTTGGCCTCAGGCTTAAAGTAATGGATGCTACAGCACTTTCACTGTGCATGGATAATAACATACCGCTCATCGTTTTTGACCTAAAGGATCCGGAGAATATACTTAAGGTGGTATGTGGTGAAAACATAGGAACTATCCTATACTCAGTACCCAAGCAATAATAGATGAGCTGCAGTATTAATTTGACAATTCGCATTGTTTATAGATTCTATTTCAAAGAGGAGGTTTTAGTATGGTAGATGCTTCTTACAAAGATATTGAAGACAAAATGGGCAAAGCGATTAGTGTTCTTAAGGAGGAGTTGTCGGGATTAAGGGCGGGGAGAGCAAATCCGGCTATATTGGACAGGATAACAGTAGACTATTACGGAGCGCTGACTCCTATAAACCAGCTAGGTAGCATTTCTGTTCCTGAAGCAAGAGTGATTATAATTCAGCCTTGGGATGCAAAGATATTAAAAGATATAGAAAGGGCTATACAAAAATCTGATATCGGTATAAACCCCAACAATGATGGTAAGGTTATACGGCTCATATTTCCCATTCTGACCGAGGAAAGAAGAAAGGAACTCACTAAAAGTGTTAAAAAACATGGTGAGGATTCAAAAGTAGCCATCCGGTCAATCAGAAGGGAAGCTATTGAACGTTTCAAAGCTCAGAAGAAAAAAAGTGAAATCACAGAGGATGATTTGAAGGACGCAGAAGACGACATTCAAAAGTTGACTGATAAATACATAACAGAAACCGACAAGGTGATTGAACTCAAAGAGAAGGAAATAATGGAGGTATAATCCTGTTGTGCGTATTATTCTGCAGCTTGTCAAACCAAATATATGAGAATTCCTGATGTTTCCGGTTATAAACTGGAAAATGCATTAGAATTAATGAAGGCCGAGGGAATCGAAGAAGTTGCCGTAAAGCTAACTGCTCCACCCAGGCTGAGAGAAGCCGGTTATGACGGCAGCTCGAGAGTTGTGAGGCAAAGTATTCCGGATGACGGTGTTCCGGAGTTGCTTGTGTGTAATGTGAACGCAATATAAAACAAGGCTGCCGGTTAGCCTTGTTTTGTATTGTGTTCGGTTTATTTTATTTGTTTAAATGATGCAGGTTTTGTATAATAATATTTGGGAATTGTAAACGGTTTGATCTTGTTGCAGCTAATATAGGAGGTATTCAATGTGGTTTTTAGGACGCAGTAAGCAAAAGGAGCCTGTTTTGAACAAGAACGAGGTCATTCCCGTCCATTTAGCTATTATTATGGACGGTAATGGGCGTTGGGCTTCAAAAAGAGGGCTGCCAAGAAGTGCGGGACACAGGGAAGGAGCAAATACCCTTAAAAGGATTGTAAAAGTTTGTAATGATATTGGGATAAAATACCTGACCGCATATGCGTTCTCCACAGAAAACTGGACCAGGCCGAAGGAGGAAGTGGATGCTCTAATGTCGCTTCTTCTAGAATTTTTGAAGAATGCAGACGACGAGTTGGCAGGTAAAAACATAAAAATACGCATAATTGGTGAAACAAATGGGTTGACAAGTGAAATAAAACGGGAAATACTCAGAACAACTGAAAAAACCATGAACAATACAGGCCTGACGCTGGTGATTGCACTGAATTATGGCAGCAGAACCGAGATAGCAAATGCTGTAGCCAGAATAGGATGGGATATAGCACGAGGCAGTATAAAACCTAGTGAAATAAATGAAGAACTGCTTTCAAACTATCTTTATACTGCAGGCATACCTGATCCGGATTTGGTAATAAGGCCAAGCGGGGAGCATAGACTAAGTAATTTCCTGCTCTGGCAGACTTCCTATTCGGAGTTCTGGTATTCGGATATATTATGGCCGGATTTTTCGAAGAAGTACCTGCTTGAAGCGATAGAGGAATATCAAAGGAGAAATAGGCGTTTTGGAGGTTTGTGAGGAATGAGAACCAGAATAATAAGCGCAGCTGTAGCCATTGTGCTTTTGGCTGCCGTTGTTTACATGGGGAGTCTGGCAATTGGTTTGGCAGTTTTTGTTTTGGCAGCAGCTGGTATATATGAATTTTACAGGGCTTTGGAAAAGGGTGGTTTTAAACCGGTGTACGCTGCCGGATTTATAGCTTGCCTGCCGCTTCTCTATCTAGCTGTTTCAGGTGCGTATCCAGATACAGCGGGTACTAAAGGAGCAGACACGGCATTAAGCGCATTGGCAATAGGACTGTTTATGATGCTGGTGATGCTTTTCTGTTTGCTTATATTTTCAAATGGTACATATACAGTGGCAGATATTTCAATAACACTGTTTGGAATAGCTTACATTATATTTTTGATTTCCTTTGTAACACTTACACGAAACCTGCAAAACGGGCATCTGGGTATTTGGCTGATTTTCATAGGCGCCTGGGCGACAGACACTTTTGCATATTTTACTGGTGTCGGTATTGGTAAAACGAAGATTCTTCCGAAGATAAGTCCGAAGAAGTCAATTGAAGGTTGTATCGGTGGCATAGTTGGCTGTATACTGGTTATGCTGCTATTTGGATTGTATTTTAATAGTGTGCTTGCCGTACCGTTATATCACTTTGTCTTGCTTGGCGGAATATGCGGCGTGGTGTCCCAGATAGGAGACTGGGCGGCATCGGCTGTAAAGAGAGCGATGAATATCAAGGATTACGGCAGCATCATGCCAAATCACGGCGGAGTGTTGGACAGACTGGACAGTATACTGTTTACAGCACCGTTCGTTTATTTTTACATAAGCTTTTTTAAAATTTAGGAATTCATAGGGCACCAAACACATGAGAAATTCCTGTACCAGTGTCTGGGCATGAGATTTAGGCATTTACATTTTAGGGAGTAAAAAATGGCGAAAAATATTGCAGTTTTGGGTTCAACCGGCTCAATTGGAGTGCAGACCTTGGAAGTGGCGAGGAATCTAGGCATTCGGGTTTGCGCACTGACGGCCGAGTCGAATGTCGGTCTGATAGAAAAACAGGCAAGAGAATTTAAACCATTATTTATATCGGTGGGGGAAAGCACTCTGGCACTTGAACTGAAGCGCAGGCTGGAAGGCCAGAGCATTGACGTGCATTACGGCCTTGACGGACTGAAAACAGCAGCTTCGTTAAGCGAAACGGACACTGTGGTTACTTCAGTGGTCGGCATTGCGGGTCTTATCCCGACAATTGAAGCAATACGCTGCGGCAAGAATATAGCCCTTGCAAATAAAGAAACATTAGTTACGGCCGGTTCAATTGTAATGGCAGAGGCGGCAGCTCACGGTGTTTCAGTATTCCCGGTGGATAGCGAGCATTCTGCAATATACCAGTGTCTTGCCGGTAATAGGCGGCAGGATGTTGACAGGCTTATTCTCACCGCATCAGGCGGCCCATTCAGAGGGAAAACACGTAGGGAACTTGAAGCAGTTACGGTTGCACAAGCTTTAAAGCATCCGAACTGGAATATGGGCAGCAAAATTACCATTGATTCCGCCACGCTAATGAACAAAGGGCTTGAAATAATTGAAGCCTGCTGGCTGTTTGGTTTTACACCGGACAGGTTAAAAATAGTGGTGCATCCGCAAAGCATCATCCATTCCATGGTGGAATATGTCGACGGCTCTGTCATTGCGCAGTTAGGCTCTCCCGATATGCGGATTCCCATACAGCTTGCGCTGACCTGGCCGAATAGAACCACAAATGGATTTTCAAAGCTCGACCTGCTGAAATGCGGCGACCTTACCTTTGAAGAGCCGGATATTGAAACCTTTACCTGTCTCAGTCTCGCCTTTGAAGCATTGAAAGCGGGAGGCACCATGCCGGCAGTCTTGAACGGTGCCAATGAAGCAGCTGTTGCACTTTTCCTGGAAGAGAAAATCGGGTTCTGCGAAATATCGAGATTGATAGAAAAGACAATGCAGGCTCATCATGTGAATACAATGCCTGGTCTTGATGATATAATAGAAGTAGACAGGTGGGCGAGAGAAAGGGTAAGAGGTATCATATGAATATAATACTGGCAATTCTTGCATTTAATATTATTGTTATTGTACATGAACTGGGTCACTTCATTGCAGCCAAAAAGTTCGGCATTAAAGTGCTGGAGTTTTCGCTGTTTATAGGTCCAAGGATATTTAGCTGGCAGCGGGGTGATACCACGTACTCGCTAAGGCTTTTCCCAATCATTGCCTATGTTAAAATGGAAGGGGAGGAAGAGGAATCAGATAGGGAGACAGCGTTCAGCAACAAGCCCAAGTATGCACGGGCTCTGACGGCCTTCGCAGGTCCGCTGGCCAATTTACTGCTGGCAGCGGTGCTGCTTGCCGCAGTCTTTACAGTGCAGGGGCATTCTACTACCAGGATTAACCGCGTTGTGGAAAATTCACCTGCCACTGCTGTAGGAATTCAGCCTGGTGATAAAATTGTGTCATATGATGGTAAAAGGGTATATATCCCTCTTGATATGGTTCAGTTCCTATATGTTTCCAAAGGAGTTCCGGCAAAAGTGGAATATATAAGGAATGGTGAAAAATTCACTGAAACACTGCGGCCGAATATTATACCGGCATCCACATCTCCAAAGCTCGGCGTAAGCCTCGGAACCGGAAATGACGAAAACTCCAATGTAATTAGGGCGCTATCGCCGGATCTTCCTGCTGAAAGAATGGGATTGCAGGTCGGAGACCGAATTATAGCACTAAATAATACAGAAATAAAAACTGCAAAAGAATTGGTTGAGTTCGTAACACAGACCGGTTTAAATCCCATTAGTATAAAGGCTATGAGGGGTGATTCGGAGGTCAATGTAACGATAACGCCTATTGCTGTCAAGTCCCAGGAAAGGTACGACATCGGCCTTGAGTTTGCGTCAGAAAAGGGAGGCGTTATTGATTCCTTTAGGGAGTCTGCCGTTTTCTCATACTCCATCATACGAAGCACGGGTTACAGCCTGGGCTGGGTGATTACCGGAAAGGCGAAACTCAGTGAAATGATGGGTCCGATAGGAATAGTCAGCACTATCAATACTGCGGTAGAACAAGCACCGAATATAATGGAAATGTTTCTGTATCTTATATATATTACTTCACTAATGAGCATAGCTATTGGAGCAACCAATCTGGTGCCGTTTCCGATGCTGGATGGCGGCAGACTGGTACTGATTGGCATAGAGGCGATCCGGGGCAAGCCTCTGGGTAAGGAAAAGGAGGCCTTTATTTCTATGGCGGGCTTTGTTATGATTATCCTGTTGGGAATATATGCGGCTTATAATGACATCGTAAGGATTGTAACGGGGTAGCAATTTCTATGCCGGGGTTTGGGAAGAGAATTTCAGCTAGTTGAAACTGTATTTTGACGGGGAGAGATTTGAGTTTAATATGGAAAACTTTATTAACAGAAGAAAAACAAGGAAAATACAAGTTGCAAATGTCTTTATAGGTGGTGATGCGCCTGTGACAGTACAGTCTATGACCAATACGGACACCAGAAATGTGGCGGCGACAGTAGAGCAGATTAAGAGGCTGGAAGAGGCAGGCTGCGATATTGTAAGGGTTGCTATTCCGGACAATGAAGCGGCCCAGGCAGTGAAAGATATAAAGAAAGCTATAAAAATACCATTGGCGGCGGACATTCAATTTGACTACAGACTGGCATTGGTCTGCATGGAGAATGGTGTGGATAAAATACGCCTGAATCCTGGCAATATAGGAGGCAGCGACAGAGTGAAGAAGGTCGTTGAAATGGCGCGTCCGAGGGGCATACCGATCAGGATAGGCGTTAATTCAGGATCATTGGAAAAGCGCATACTCGAAAAATATAGGGGTGTTACACCGGAAGGCATGGTGGAAAGTGCTCTGGTCCACGCTAAGATACTGGAAGACTTAGGCTTTGAAGATATTGTATTTTCGCTGAAGGCTTCAAGTGTGCCAATGACTATTGAAGCATACAGGTTGATGTCGAATAGGACAGACTATCCGCTTCACATAGGTGTAACTGAAGCGGGGACTTTGTTTGCGGGCACGGTTAAGTCTGCTGCCGGTCTTGGGTGTCTGCTGGCAGAGGGAATAGGAGATACGCTCAGAGTATCCCTCACAGGCGATCCGGTTGAGGAGATAAAAGTGGGCATAGAGCTGCTGAAGGCCCTGGGTTTGCGTGAGGCGGGGGTGGAACTCATTTCGTGTCCTACATGCGGCCGTTGCAGGATTGATCTGATTAAAATAGCAAACGAAGTGGAACAAAGACTTGCCGGCTGTGGAAAGCAAATCCGTGTAGCGGTGATGGGTTGCGCGGTGAACGGACCCGGAGAAGCCCGTGAGGCGGACATTGGCATAGCCGGTGGGGATGGAGAGGCATTGCTGTTTAAAAAAGGCGAAATTGTACGGAAAATCCCGCAGAACAGGATTGTAGAGGAACTGCTTGCTGCGATAGATAAACTATAGGGGCGAGATTGCTTCGTGTGATAAATGCCGCAATGCAGTGCAGGATGGAGATTGCTTTTCTGTACCGCAGAGACAAAAAACATAAGGGGAATATACAAATGACAGATCCTTCAATAAGCAAAAGTTTTGTCGAGATGTTTCCAGAACTAGAATTTGATGGAGAAGTACTTGACTTTTTAAAAGCGGTTAAGATTACAAGTCTTGGTGTGTTTAAAAAAACCGGCAAACTGGTGGTGAAGGCCACTGCAACAAAACTGATACCGGCAGCTTTGGAGGAGAAGGTGGAACAGGCGTTGGCAGCGGCCTTTTCATTGCCGGTAGAAATTAAACTCAGATTTGAACTGGACATGACTTTTGAGGAAACGCTTGGGGCTTACTGGGACAGTGTGGTATATGCCATAAACACAAATGTTGCATTAAGTCGTGGTATTTTGAACGGCTGCGAATGGGAGCTTGACGGTGAGCACCTTGAAATAAAGCTTGCCACCAATGGCAGCATGATACTAAAAGCCCAGTATTGTAACAGGCTGATAGAAGAATTGGTCTATGATTTGTTCGGGAAAAAGATTATTGTCGGATTTATTGATTGCGAAGTGGATAATGATTTTCATGAAAAATATAATGGATTTAAGGAAAAAGAGGAAGCCATAGCCCAGAACCGGGCAATTGCTGAGGAAAAGGCGCAGGCTTCCTGTTCAGGATCAAAGAAACGCCGAAAAGAGGAAACTGATGCCAATGATTCCCAGGCAATTGAAATAATCATGGGAAGAAATTTCAATGACAGTCTGATGACCATGAGGGATGTTACCCAGGATTCTGGTAATGTAGCAATTTGCGGTGATATCTTCAATGTGGCCTTCAAGGATATTCGAGGGAACCGATTGCTATGTTCATTCGATATCACGGACTATACGAACTCTCTTACTATAAAATTTTTTGTGAAGAAGGATGATTATGACCTCAGATTTGAACAAATAAGAAACGGTCTCTATTTCAAAGTTCGCGGCGAGGTACGGTACGATAAATATGCAAAGGACATTACTTTACTGGCTGCAGACATAGTGCAGCTTGAAAAACATGTTCGGATTGATCTTGCCGGAATCAAGAGAGTAGAGCTGCACCTGCACTCGCAGATGAGTGCCATGGATGCTGTCACACCTGTTGAAAAGCTGGTTGAGAGAGCGGCTAAATTGGGACACAGGGCTGTTGCCATAACGGATCATGGTGTGGTGCAGGCTTTTCCTGAGGCATATGAGGCAGGAAAAAAGAATAATATTAAAATTATATTTGGAGTGGAATGCTATCTTTTAGACAACGAGCCTACAGTGGTGTTTAGTGACTACAGGCAGCCTTGCGATTATCCGCTGGACGGCGGCTTTGTGGTAGTTGATATTGAGACCACAGGATTGTATGCGGAAAAGGATAAAATTACAGAGATTGGCGCTGTAAAGCTTATGAACGGCAAGGTTTGTGATACCTTCAGCACCTTCGTAAATCCCGGCATACCTATCCCGGACTTCATTACAAAATCAACTGGAATCAACGATTCTATGGTGGCCGAAGCGCCAAAAATAGAGGAGGCCTTGGACAGCTTCCTTGCTTTTACCGGTGATTTGCCTGTAGTAGCTCACAATGCACCCTTTGATGCCGCTTTTATCAAGTTCCATGCAAGGGCAGCCGGGAAAGAATTTAATAACATTATTATTGATACACTTCAGTTGAGCAGAAACCTGTTCCCAAAACTAGGCAGGTACAAGCTGGATGTTGTGGCAAAGCATCTGGATGTCACCCTGGAAAAACACCACAGGGCTGTGAATGATTCCATGGCTGCAGCCGGTATTTTTCTCAAATGTCTGGAGAGACTTGGTGAAAAGGGCGTACATACAATTGACGGTATTGACAAAATGCTCTCAGGTAATTTTGATTATAAAAAAGCCGAATCATATCACGCTATCATATTGGTCAAAAACCACACCGGTCTTAAGAACCTTTATAGGATTATCTCCGAATCTCATTTGAATTACTTTTACAAGAAGCCAAGAGTTCCCAAGAGCCTATTGCTGAAGTATCGTGAAGGTCTTATTGTAGGGAGTGCGTGCGAAGCCGGGGAATTATACAGTTCAATGATTAAAAGCAAATATGAGGATGAGATTGAAAGGATTGCCAGGTTCTACGATTATTTTGAAATTCAGCCTTTAGGTAATAATGAGTTTCTTGTTTTAAATGGGATGGTATCAGGACAGGAACAGTTGAAGAATATAAACAGGAGCATCGTAAAACTTGGCGAAAAGCTGGGCAAACCTGTAGTTGCCACCTGTGACGTGCATTTTATGGATCCTGGAGACGAAATATTTAGAAGAATTCTATTGCTGGGGCAGGGCTATACGGATTCAAACCGGCAGGTGCCATTATACCTAAGGACGACAGAGGAAATGCTGACTGAATTTGCCTATCTCGGAGACAAAAAAGCTTATGAAGTGGTGGTGGAGAATACCAACCTGATAGCGGATATGACAGAATCAGTCATTCCAGTCCCTCAGGGAACCTACCCGCCCAAGATTGAGGGCGCTGAACAGGAAATAGAAAGACTGGCATATGAAAAGTCCTGGGAGATCTATGGCAACCCACTTCCTGAAATTGTTTCCGACAGACTGGAAAGAGAGCTGAACTCTATCATTAAGAATGGATTTGCTGTTATGTATGTTGCTGCTGAGAAGCTGGTTGCGAAATCTAATGCGGATGGATACATAGTCGGCTCCAGAGGATCTGTCGGTTCATCGCTGACGGCGACAATGACTGGCATAACAGAGGTGAATCCGTTGCCGCCCCATTATGTCTGTAGAAGCTGCAAATATTCGAAATTCATTACGGATGGTTCTGTGGGCTCGGGTTTTGACCTTCCCCATAAAGAATGCCCAAGGTGCGGAAAACCTTTGAAGGGTGACGGGCATGATATTCCATTTGAAACCTTCCTTGGCTATGATGGAGACAAGGCTCCTGATATTGACCTGAATTTCTCGGGAGAATACCAGGCACTAGCCCACAAATATGCGGAAGTGCTTTTTGGAAGGGGCAATGTTTTTAAAGCGGGTACTATTTCTTCTGTTGCCGATAAGACTGCATATGGTTTTGTAAAAAAGTATGTAGATGAAGAGGGCATGACCGTGACAAATGCCGAGATTAATAGGCTGGTTGCCGGCTGCACAGGTATTAAGAGGACGACGGGCCAGCATCCCGGTGGCATTATCGTCATACCTGATGGAAATGAAGTGGAAGATTTTACACCAATACAAAGGCCTGCTGATGATATGGATTCGGATATTATCACTACTCACTTTGATTTCCATTCATTGCATGATACCATTCTGAAGCTGGACATACTTGGGCATGACGACCCTACAATGATTAAGTATCTTGAGGATTTGACAGGTATTCATGTGGAGGATGTACCGGTTAATGATGAAAAAGTAATGCGGTTATTTCTTTCAACAGAACCTCTGGGGATAGAGCCCAAGGATATTAACAGCGAAGTCGGCACTTTTGCGCTGCCAGAATTCGGTACGAAATTTGTAAGGCAGATGTTGCTGGACACCAAGCCCAGGACTTTTTCGGATCTGCTGCAAATAAGCGGGCTTTCACATGGTACCGATGTTTGGCTCAACAATGCCAAGGAGCTTGTTAAAAATGGCACCTGTACAATTTCTGAAGTGATCGGTACAAGGGATAACATAATGGTGTACTTGATGTACAAAGGCATGGAACCAATAAGCGCATTTAAGATAATGGAGGATGTAAGGAAGGGCAAAGGTTTGAAGCCCGAATATGAAGTAGAGATGAAGAAGCATTCGGTGCCGGAATGGTATATTGAGTCCTGTAAAAAGATCAAGTACATGTTTCCGAAGGCGCATGCGGCAGCGTACGTAATGACGGCAATGCGGATCGGCTGGTTCAAGGTGTATTTTCCCAAGGCTTTCTATGCTACCTATTTTACAGTAAGAGCCGATGATTTTGACGCTGCTTTGATGATTCATGGAAAAGCCAGGATCGAAAACAAGATAGGCGAACTGGAAAAACTGGGTAATGCTCTCACTGCCAAGGACAAGAGTGTTCTCACCATTCTTGAGGTGGCAAATGAAATGTACTCCAGGGGAATAGCTTTCTTGCCGGTTGACCTATATAAATCTGATGCGGTCAGGTTCCAGATGACGGATGAGGGGATAAGACCTCCTCTTAATTCTTTGCAGGGGTTGGGTGCCATAGCTGCCAACTCCATTGTCGAAGCTCGTGCACAGGGAGAGTTTATATCTATTGAGGAATTGAGAAACAGAGCAAGGTTAAGCAAGACAGTTATTGAAATACTTCAACAGAACAACTGCCTTGATGGCATACCGGAAAGCAGCCAGATAAGCCTATTTTAAAGTATTTTTACCTCCTGCATACCTTAGCCCCAAATTCCAAATAAACTACTCTAAAAGACAGGAAAAGACTCCAAAAAATTCCCCAAATATATTATTGATAATTACAAACAATAGTGATATAATGCTATTTGGACTGAGGCGTATATTTTTTTTTGGAAAAGAGTGGGTCGACCCCACTCTTTGTCTTTAGATTAGTGCTTTTATGGTTTGGATCGAAAGGAATGATAGTCAAAAGTATGGCAAAGAAACGAATCGAAGACGTAGCAGCAGAGTTGGCACTGCCTATAGTGGAGGCATTGTCCTTTGAATTGGTGGATGTTGAGTATATAAAAGAGGGTGCTAACTGGTACCTGAGAGTTTACATAGACAAATCCGGAGGGATTGCTATTGAAGACTGCTTGGCTGTAAGTGAAAAGTTGAGTGATAAGCTGGATGAAATAGATTTAATAAAACCGAGCTATATATTGGAGGTTTCATCACCGGGTGAAAGACCATTAGAGAAGGATAGGGATTATGAGCGATTTATTGGTGAAGTGGTTGAAGTAAAGCTTTATCAGCCATTTAACGGTAAAAAGCTGTTTGAAGGAGAGTTACTGGGTTTAGTGGAAAATAGAGTGAAAATAAAAACTGACGAGGGCGCTTTTTTGAGCTTTGACAGGAAGGATACGGCTCTTGTAAGACGAATAGTTAGGTTCTAGGAGGTTGAAGAATGAGTGCGGAATTAATACAAGCATTGGAGCAGTTGGAAAAGGAAAAAGGGATTGAAAAGTATGTGCTTATAGAAGCAATAGAAGCAGCCCTTATTTCAGCTTACAAAAAAAACTTCGGTTCAACACAGAGCGTGAAGATTAACATTGACCCCGAAACAGGTGATGTGAAGGTGTTTGCACTCAAACGCGTCACGTCAAAACCTGTAAATGAAAATGGAGATATTTTATTGGAGGCAGCAAAAAAAATAAATGGTGAATATGAGGAAGAGGATATCGCCGAGATAGAGGTTACCCCTAGAAAGTTTGGCAGAATCGCTGCACAAACGGCAAAACAGGTAGTCATGCAAAGAATACGGGAAGCCGAGCGTGAAATAATCTTTGAAGAGTTTTATAATAAAGAAGGCGAAATTGTTACCGGAATTATTCAACGAAACGAGAGAAGAAATATCATTATTGACCTTGGAAAAACAGAGGCTATCATTGCCCCATCCGAACAGACAAACGGAGAGGAATACAGATTCAATGATAGAATTAAGATTTATATTGTTGAAGTAAAAAAGACTACAAAGGGACCTCAGATAATGGTTTCAAGGACACACCCGGGTTTGGTTAAACGACTTTTTGAGCTTGAAGTACCTGAAATTTACGATGGTACTGTTGAAATCAAGAGCATTTCTAGAGAGCCTGGTTCAAGGACAAAGATAGCGGTGTTTTCTAGAGACACAAATGTTGATCCTGTGGGAGCCTGCGTTGGACAAAAGGGAACTAGGGTACAGGCTATTGTAAATGAACTCAGAGGTGAAAAAATTGATATAATCAAATGGAGCGGCAATCCCGAAGAATATATCTCGAGCAGCCTTAGCCCGGCGAAGGTAGTGAGGGTGGATACAGACGAAAATGGGAGAATGGCAAGAGTTATTGTGCCTGATTTTCAACTATCACTTGCTATAGGTAAGGAAGGACAGAATGCAAGACTGGCTGCAAAGCTGACAGGCTGGAAAATCGACATTAAGAGTGAATCCCAGCTTAGAGCGGTGATTGAACAGCAGATGTTCAATATAGACAGTAACTATAATGCAGATGAAGACGAAGATGCAGAAGCATACGAAGACGAAGATGTAGAAGCATACGAAGACGAAGACGCAGAAGCGTACGAAGGCGAAGATGCAGAAGCATACGAAGACGAAGACGCAGAAGCATACGAAGACCAAGACGAAGATGAAGATGAAGAACCAGGGGTCGGTGAAAAAATCGAAGAAAGTACAGGAGAAGGCAAAGCTACTGAAGCTAGTGCAGAAAATGACGATGAAGAAGTAGATTAGGAATTGGAATAGGGGTGAACGTGCTTGAAGCAAAAGAAGGTGCCTTTGAGGATGTGCCTGGGATGTCATGAAATGAAATCAAAAAAGGAATTGGTCAGGATCGTCAGGGATAAGGAAGGATGCACTAATGTGGATTTAACCGGTAAAAAGGCCGGTAGGGGCGCGTATATATGCAAAAGCATGAAATGCTTTGAGAAGGCAAGAAAGGGCAAAAGGCTCGAAAAAGCTTTTGAAGCTCGTATTGATGAGTTAGTGTATGATATATTGAAAGGGCAAATGGAGGAGAATAATGGTTGAAAGGATATATTCCTTTCTTGGTCTGGCGGCTAAGGCGGGTAAATTGCTATCAGGTGAAGAAAGCTGCGAAAGGGCGCTAAAATCTGGAAAGGTATATCTGGTTATTGTATCGGAAGATGCTTCGGACAATACCAAGAAAAAATTCAGGGATATGTGCAATTACAGAGATATTGAAATCAGGTACTACGGAGAAAAGGACCTGCTGGGAAGTTATACCGGCAAAAGGGTGCGTTCTGTAATTGCTGTAACTGAAATAGGATTTGCGCGGCATCTTAAGGAAATGATTGATAACCGCGGTATAGAACATGGGGGTGTTTAGAATTGGAAAAGGTAAGGGTGTATGAACTGGCAAAGGATTTGAATACCACAAGCAAAAGATTGATAGAAAAGCTTGGGGAAATTAATGTATCAGTTAAGAATCACATGAGCCTTCTTGAAGAATATGAACTCGATGCACTATATAAGCA
>CAYGHY010000032.1:0-19109 GCA_964349435.1 uncultured Oscillospiraceae bacterium | reverse complement strand
CGTTTATGCTTTATATTATTGTCCCTGTGGCACTTACATCTTTTGTGCTATTTCTTTATAAAAAACATGTTGACAAGCAGGACATGGATGATGACGAGGATGAGGAGGAGGATTTGTTTTTATAAATCAATGGGTTTCACCATTATTTTGTATAATTAACGAATTACCCCAATAAAAGAACGATTTAATGCAAAGTTAAGTTTCTCTTAAGTCTAATCTTAGAAATGCTCTGAGTCACTTTCACCGAAAAAGCAATTCTAAGCTTAGAATTGCTCCCATTGTTCTTTTTACAAAATAAAGCAATTCTCGACATAAGTCTCGACATAAGTCTAAGCTTAGAATTGCTCGGCTGGGGTGAAATACTCCTTGAGTTTTAGCGATATCGTTAACGTGATATGTACATTCTACGGTACCCTACCCTCGCTTCGTCAGCGGATCGGCCTATCAGTGTCGGCCTGTACTGTTCCCTTATCCTGGTAAGAGAATAGCATGGGTTTTATAGAAAGTCAACAGTTATTTCAGAATCTTTTCTGGAAAAAAGTGTTGACTGGGAGAGTGGAGGGTGTAGAGTGGTGGCATGAATGAAAAACAGAAAGAACTGGCTGAGAAGATTCTGCATGGGTTGCACATGCAAGCGTTTAATGATTGGTATAACAGAGGGCGGTTTGATGATTATATTTCAGGCACCTATCCCAAAGATGATCCTCGCCAGCCTACCAGGGAGCAGATTTTGGCGGACATTGTAAGAATGTTCGGTTTGTAGGAAATAACACTTGACACCGCCAAAAGGCTACTATAGAGTGGTGGTATGACAAAAACACAATACAAGCGATTGGTTAAGACGGTAACGCACATGGAGATTGATGATCTTCTGTATGTGGTGAGCAAGCCATTGAGTGGGGACATTGTTTTGGTGGCTGAGTGTCTGGAAGATGATATTGGGATAGAAATTCAATTTTCGGAAGAGGCATTGATGAGTGGGGAGGTTGACAAGGACGGGGAGGTTTATATTGCTGAGATGGGGGATTCGACAGATTGTCAATTTTATCCCTTGACAATGTGTAATATTTTCTGATACCGTTCAAACCATGAAAATCAAGATTTGGTTTTGGTGTTATGCGGTGGCGGTGGGAGCAATCATTGTATCAATACTAATATGACAACGTATAACTGTCCAGTATGTGGGGTTGAGATGACAGAGGTGTTGAACCGCCATCCGTACCATCCTAATTTGCCTGAGAAGATGCGTGATGGGGTGTATCTTTTCTGTAACAACCTGGAATGCAAGGCACAAGAGGTATTGGGGAATGGAAAGAGTGTTAAAGAGGCATATGAGGTTGTGACGGCGAAGTATCCACTTGAAAAGAAAAAGGATGAAGAGGAACGTATTCCAAAGAAACCCAAGGTGGCAACTGAGAAGCTACCAGAGAATGTGATTGTTTTTCCAAAATAATTCTTGACATTTTATGAGTCACACCGCCAAAATCCCAAAAGTGAGAACTGAGTGCATCCCTTATATTGAGGCGTGTGGTTGGAGGTTCAAGTATTACAATGCGCCATGGTATGTTTTCGAGGGGAAGAATGGGCGTACAACCATGAATGGGAACAAGCAAGTGCCTTTTACTTTGAGCCAAATCCGAGATGCGTATCTGAATGGCTGGTAAAAAAGAAACTGGGAAAATGTTGATTATTTTCCCGTTTCTACCTTGACAATCTTTTTTGGATGGTTTAGAGTGATGACAGTTAGATAAACAACAAAACGAAAGGTGAAATAAGTTATGATTCCGTTGCCAGAATATCCTCGGGTAGTTATTCGGGTGGACAGCAAGGGTAATGTGCTTGCGGTAGCCAGCAATATTTCGGCGGATTTGAAAGTGTTGACTTGTCTGACGGATGTGCAGTACAAGTACGATGCTGCAAATAAGCCGTTTGATACAACTCGCCCTACTGTGGAAAAAACTCGTAGTTTGGAAAATAAACCTTGACAACCTAAACAAAAGAGAGTAAGGTCACAGCATATGAAAAACTTAAATCTCATTCTTCACTGTGGCGGTCAAGCAGCCACTCGTGATCAACTTAGTCAGATTGCTACGCCGTCGCCAACGGAAAGCTGGTTTCCAATCCCGCACTTGGAACTGGTTCAGCAGATTGAGAGTCGGTTGGCTGAGAACAACATGCGGATTGTTACCGAGTCCTTTGGATTGGCCAAAGAAGGGAATCGGATGTTCGGGTTGTTGCAGATTGCCAACGGGCAGAATTCGGACGATTATTCTTGGGTGGCTGGTGTTCGCAATAGCCATGACAAGACGTTTCCTGCTGGTCTATGTGTCGGGTCGGGCGTGTTTGTGTGTGACAACCTCGCTTTTTCTTCGGAAATCGTATTCGGGCGCAAGCATACCCGATACATCATGGATGATCTCCCTGCACTGGTGGGGACGGCCATTGGACGGTTGAGTGAGCAATGGACCTCTCAGAATGCCCGTATTGAGGCGTACAAGCGCACTGAGTTGAGCAAGGGTGACGCCGCTTATATGCTCATGGACGCCCTGGATCAGGACGTGCTGAACACTCGCCAGGTACTTCCAGCGTTTCAGGAGTGGAAGAATCCTCGGCACCCTGAGTTTGCGGAAAACAAAAACGTCTGGCGTTTTTTCAATGCGGTGACGGAAATTCTCAAGCCTGAGACTGGCAAGAATGCCAAAGGGCATTATCTGTTCGATCTCCCTGCCAAGACTTCTCGGCTGCACGCAATCTGTGATACGGTGAGCGGGATTGATTTGGCAAAACAGGTAGCTGTTGCCGCCTAAGTCAACCTAAGTTCAAGGGGAGGCACGGGCGGATAAAGAAACATCCGCCTTGTGCCTGGAGCAATCCCTGCCCTTTCTCTTTATGAGGCTAAACGCCAACGCTGAGCGGTTCCTTCGGTCAACCTGCGAGTGGATTGAAGCCCCGCCAGAGCAGAAGCCAGAGGCACTGGCAAAGGCTAACAAGGATTTGGCGGTGCTCTCAGATGCGGAGAAAAAAGAAATGCAGGAGTGGCTCAGGTGGCAAAGGTCTTATTCGCCTTTTGATGACCCGCCAGAGGAGCATGAAAGTTTCGCTTGACAAGACAAAGATTTTGTGGTAAGGTAGAGACTCGAAAATAAGGAACTGTGAACGTTGGCGGATATTGTCAGATCCGCCTCACGTTCTCCTTGTTTGGTTGTTGGTTGTTGTGTTCATGTAAAATGGGTCTGGGAGCAATCTCAGGCCCATTTTATTTATACCACCGAAAACACTTCTAAGATTATATTTACTAGCATGAACACTACTAGAGCTGAATATCTAAAACAATACAGACTTGCCAATAAAGAGAAAAAACGGTTATACGATTTACAATATCGTGCTTCTCATAAGGATAAGAGAAGGAAATATATCGAAGACCACAGTGAAGTAATATCAAAATGGTGGCAACAATACAGGCGGAAACATAAGGACAAGATCAATGCTTGGAATTCTGCTTACACAAAAAAGCAACTAGCCACAAATCCGTATTTTAAGCTCAAACATACTTTGAGAAGACGATTTAGAAAGGCGCTAAAAGGAAACGCAAAAACGGCTTCGGCAGTAAGAGACCTTGGATGCTCAATACAGGATTTTAAGACCTATATAGAAAAACAGTTTCAACCTGGGATGGAATGGGATAACCATGGGAAATGGCATTTGGATCATATCGTTCCGTTGGATGAGTTTGATTTATCTGACAGAAAACAGTTATTGATTGCATTGAACTATCGCAATTATCAGCCACTATGGGCTAAAGATAACCTTAAGAAGGGGACTCGATACACCCTCCCAGTATAGGGTAATTCTAAGCTTAGACTTATGTCGAGAATTGCTCCCACCCAGTGGAGGGTCGGTGAGTTTGTGAAAATAACTCTTGACTTCTTTTTACAAACCGCCATAATGCCAATATGAACATTAGAAAACAATTGGTTCGAGATTGTGACGGTATGACGACTGTTGCCGATGTGGCTACTTGTCCTGAGTGCAATGGGGACACGTTCCATATTATGATTGTGCAGGGGCATAATCATTTGCTTTGCTGCAATTGCTTTGTGTCGTTCTGCCAGTCTGGTGATGAGTGCGGCAAAACTGAGGTTGTTGAAAATAACTCTTGACTTCTTTTTACAAACCGCTCATAATACAACCATGAAAAACAAAGCCGACAAACATTTCTGGGCATTGATTGCTGAAATGGGATGGGCATGTAACCCTGATTACAAAACCATTTCCAGGAATGCCTATGCCGCCTGGGGAAAGGGTGTAATGACCCAACTCAAGGATTTTGTAGATGCCAGGGTGAGTGACCTTGGCAAAGCGGTTGAAAAATACGAAAAGGACAATCTGAACCTTTGCGTCGGTTCAGATGATTCCTTCTCAGATATTCGCTATCACGTTGTAGGTCTAGGCAAGTACATGTTTGAAACATGCAGGAAGAACCCTGATCGACTGGCTAGCATTTACAGCCGTAGTGCTTACACAGAAAGCTTTGCCTATTGTTTTCATGAGCCAGAACCTGAGCGGACTGAGGAAGAGAAAACAGATACGTTGAGCCGTTTAATTGTTGATATTCAACGACTTGACTCGGAAATGGACGTGCTAGCGAACAAGCTTGACGTTGCCTGTGCTACGTTGAGTCAATTAGTTCGCCTCTCCAAGCAGGTTGCTGAGGATTGTAAAAATAACTCTTGACTTTCTCTAAAAGTAAGGTATAGTGACAACATAACGTCGGTGAACGAAACAAACAAAAACAAAAACAAAATATGAGCAAACAAAATAAGTCGGTGAAGTCGGTCAAGCGTGGTCGCAAGCACATTGCCCTCACCCTGCCCAAAACGGCACGGTTCACAATCACGGACATCATGGCGGTTAATGAGGCGGCTGGCAATAAGGTGTGTCGGTTGACGGTGTACAATCAGATCAATGACGGCACGCTCCAGATCAAGGCGACGAAGGACACGAAGGAAACGGGCACGGTTGGCAAGCCTGGTACTTATTTCATTCGCACGGCTCTCTGGGAAAAGAATCGCCAAGCGGCCAAAGCCAAGCGAACCAAGGCGACGGCTCCCACGGTTGATTTGACTCCCGCCCCTGCGGCTGAGGTTCCCGTCACTGCGGAAGCGGAAACGGTGGCGGTGAGCTAAACGCAAGCAATCCCTGGTGTGTGAAGAGAACGGTTCAACTCCGTTCTCTTTTTTTTTTCTGAAATAACTCTTGACAACCGCAATTGATTTGATAAAGTAAACGCATGATTACACGCCGACTATTTCTGAAACATACCGAGCAACCGTTAAAGCTGCTTTATTTCGGGCTTGGCAATTCAAAGCTCAGTGCTGCCATTGCAACGTTTGCTCTTCCTGCTGGGCATGCTTGTCCTTTCGCAAAGGATTGTTTTAGCAAGGCTGATCGGATCACGGGAAAGATTACAGATGGGTCTGAAACCCGTTTTCGGTGCTTCTCTGCCTCTAATGAGTGCAGAGCCACAACTGTTCGCAAGGCACGGTGGCGCAATTTTGAATTGCTTCAAGCTGCCAGAACGGTGCAAGGTATGGCTGATCTTATTCAAGCTTCCCTGCCCTTTGGGATTAGCTTTGTCCGTATTCACGTTGGCGGCGACTTTTTCAATGAAACCTACTTCAAAGCATGGTTGAACGTCGCCATTGCAAATCCGTCAATCATTTTCTACGCTTATACTAAGTCACTGGGTTACTGGGTGAAGTATAAGAAACTCATTCCCAGTAACTTCCGTCTCACGGCCAGCAGGGGCGGCAAACTTGACGCTCTGATTGAAAAACATAACCTTGTGAGTGCTGAGGTTGTGTTTTCGACAGAAGAGGCACGGCGCAAGGGGTTGGAAATTGACCATGACGATAGCCAAGCAATCAAAGCCAGCAAGTCCTTTGCCTTGTTGCTGCATGGCACGCAACCCGTTGGCTCGCTTGCTGGTGAAGCGTGGAACGGAATAAAGAAGCTGATCGGGGGTTATTCCCGCAATGGTAAAAGCAAGCGGAGCACGGCTCAGCCAGCCAAGTCTGTGAAGCTGGTGGTAGCTTAGAAAAGAAAAGAAAAGTAGAAAATCCCCTTGACTCGCAAGGTCAAGGGGATTATTGTTTGTGTATGGAAACAATACTAGGTCCAGGTGGGAAGCTCCGAGGTTACTTGAAGGAAACCGCCAACGGGCAAGCAATCCTTGCTCCTGGTGGCAGAGTGCTCGGTTACTATGACTCAGAAAAGAATATGACACTGACACCAGGGGGCACTTTGATAGGGTATGGCAACCAGTTAATGACCTTGTTGGATTGAAAAAAGGGCTTGACTTTTGGGGAGAGTGTGGTAAGGTAGTAGCGTAATGATTGACAACGGGTCAATCGGAGTGGTAGAAAAAAGATAGAGTGCTAGGGGTCATATAGAGAACCCGCTGAAAGTGACAGCGGCCTGTGGCTGGGATATAAACTGGCCTATGGTAAGGGAAGAGTCGCTCTCAACCCGAAGCAGAGATCGGAGTCCGAGGAAAATAAGGAACCGATGACGGCGAAGATGATTGAAGCGTCACTTGCGCTTTTGCAGTTTGTTCTTTGAGATTTGAGTCGAATAGGCATCAGGAATAGCAAGGAGTGGTTTGAAAATTATTACGCACTGGTGACCTGACACATTTCGCCTATTCGACTCTCCCAATTTTGGTTGCCTGAGAAGTGGGATAAAACGGTGTCGTTCACCGACAAACACCCAATAGGCACGGCAAGCTGAATTAAATGCCTTACTGGTCGTAACGAAACCAGTGGACAATTAAATGTTAACCGAGAGTGAGCCTTCATTATGGGGTTCACAGTACTAAAAGAAAATCGGCATCACAACCAAAACTCTTCGGCGCAAAACCCATTTCGGGTTATCCTCTACGGAGCGTTGCCAAAAAACACGGCGATTGCCAACAGTCCTCCCCCTGGTATTTTTGAGGATGCTGACAGTCGCCGTTCTTCTTATTACACCCCCAGCAATTCTAAGATTAGAATTACTTGACATTTCTTCCGTTTTAGTATATAGTTATTGTCAACATCCTTCATTGTATGTTCGTTGTCCAAGAGCCCTTCACAACGTTAAATATGGTAGGTTTTGACTCGTGGGGTGTTAAGTTCGGTGTGCGAGGTAAAATAAGTGCCGAAAGCTTGGCCCCCTGAACCCTTTCATTATTTTTGTAATGAGGGGGTTTGGGGGAGCTTTGGGAGGTTAGGAGGATATTTCCAGAGAAGTACAAAAGAAAGCCCCAGGTCGGGGGTTTAGCCCTCTGGGGTATTATGAATAAACAGTCAACAACCGACACCGAAAATGTTTATGGGATGAACTCTATGTCTTTGAGGAGGGTAGTTTTCAGGGTAACCCTATTAGTGGTAGCATCTTTGTACAATCCAACGAGATAGGGATTGCCATTGGAATTGTTATCGCCGTAACCGACACAGACATATTCTGTGCCAGTGGATGATTTGAACTTGCGGCCTTTGAATTCTGTCTCGAAGTTTGCGATGTGAATCATATGAAGACTATAGGCTAATTGTTCTCGGGTGTCAAGAAAGAATATTCGTATACCGAATTCTTTGTGCGGAAAGTTGTATCTGTGACTTCGGTAACAGTCGTGGTGATAAACTCGCCAGGATAAGGCACGCCATTGCGTATATCTCGCAGAACATACACTGGAGCACCGACTTTGATTGTTCCTACAAGTTCACCCTCAATTGTGTAATCAAGGGGCAGAGAATAGTTTTCAGGTTGGAGTGTGCCCGTTTGATAGGCATTGATGGCAATGGCTGGAAGCCCTCCTGTGACTTCCGCACGTTTTGAAATTTTAACTCGCATAAATGTCTCCTAATGCCGTTACTTCTTTGACGAAAGAAAGGTAGTGGGAGTTATTGAGGTCACCTGATTTTTCAAGCTGTTCGATCTCGTTTCGACGCCATTCTTTGTAATCAGCAAGGATTTTGAGGCGTGCTCTCAGGTAAGGATTCCCACTGCTCACGGGAACAGGTTTCGGAGTATTAGCAGTTTTCTTTTTGGGCACCACTGTTGCTTTTTTCTCATCCTGTTCAAACTGGGCAACTCGATTGGCGAGGGTGTTCTCGTAAGGTCTATTCGGTTTCATAAACAAGTTCTTTTTTATGTTTGGGGTGACGGCGAAAGCCGCCACCTTTCAAAGGACGTTCCAGGGTCGGCTTGAACTTCAAGAATACCAGACGCCGAGTATGGCGGAATGCCTTTGATTGAGATGGCGGCTTCATGCATATAACTATAAACGACTTGCAGCCGATGTCAAGAGACTTTCGCAAACAATTGCGTCATCTTGCCACGAGCCGCACGCCGCTCTTCCCTGGTTCGTTTGATCAAGCCAGCCTGTTCCTTTTCTTTGATGAACACAAAGGCAATGGAATACTCGGTTTTGTTTTGTTCAGCCAAGTCTTTGACCGAGAATTCGCCGCCAGGAATCAGCAAGTTCGGACGTTCAACCCTTGGGCGTCCACGGTGCCCAGTAGGAATGTCCGTGATGGTATTCTCAACCGTATGCCCCTCGCATTCGACAAAGTTCTTTTCAAGATGTTCAATCTCTGCTTCGATCTCTGTTTCGATTGGCAAGGGTTTTCCTCGCAGGGAATTGTATTTGCATTCAGCAGCCCAAAGGTTTGTGTAAGACCATCCTTTGGTGCCCCATTGAGAGTCACCAGGATAGGTTTCAGCAGGTTCAATTTTGACCCCGCCGAGTTCATACCCATTATGACGCCCAATGACAACTGTCTCAAAGCCAGCATCAAAAGGTTTTCCAGTGTTTGCACTTTCGACTCTAACCTTGTGAAAGACAGCCACATCGCCGTCCCTCCATAACTGTTTGAGTCGGAAGCCCTTCTTGGTGAATTCAGTTTCTAGTGGTTTGTAGTTCATACCTTGCCACCTTACTACAGTTCAACTCGAAAGTCAACATTTTTTAAGCTTCGCTAGAGTGTCACCGCCCGTTTCACTTCGGAAAGTTTCTCGAAGCTATTCACGGGGACACCGTGCAGGATCTCGCCATTCTCAGTTTTGATGGTAGCATATTTCATGCCAACATCGAATACTGAGACATTTTCAAGTTCATCCCAGCGATTAAATGCCTTGTCATAGATTTCACCTGACATTGTTTCGATGTCAACTGCCGTCGTTTTCAAGAATCGAATCTTCATGGTAATAACTATTCTAAGCTTAGAATTGCTTTCTGTCAAGCACAAATAAAAATGCCTCACATCATCCATGTGAGGCAAATAAAAGTTTTTAATCCAACGTTATTCGGGCGGTGCTCTTATATTGGGCATAAGAATTATTTTAGCCCCAGACAACCCAATTGCGCCGTTCAGGGGTGATGCCAGCAGCTTCCAGTGCAATCATGCCAGCAGTTTTCTTTTGTTCGTATAAGTCCTCCGTGGCGAAATAAACATACCACACCCCTCGTTCCAAGTCCTCAGATTCATCCTCATCATCTAGGTAAAAAGCTTCTTCGATTCTTGGATAGGTTGGCGGAAGATTGTCGTTGATGTTTTCGCACATCTCGTCGTTTGGTATCATGTCCAGATTTTCAAGGATACTTTCCCTTGCTTCTGGACTCATGACCTTAACCAACTCAGTCAAGGCGATAACGTGTCCCGTGCATCCGAAGTTTCTCATGCTCATAGTTTTTATACCTTATACGGCTTCGCAGTCCTTGTCAAGTTGTTTTTTGACCCAATCGTAGTCATACCATGTATCGTCAATGTAAAGCCCATTGTCATACTCATGCAAGAAGGAAATCATGTCCTGAGCAAGGGTGTCGCCGTAGTCAACCACATATCGGAAGAACTCTTCATCCGAGAGCTTCATTTGCTCCTCGCTCAGAGTGTTATCGTATGTTTGACCGTGATCATCATACGCTCGATAACCGAAACTTGCTTCCCCGCCATTGTAAGGGGTGAACGTCGTTCGCTGGATTGTTACTCGATTGCTCATTTTGTTTTTATTCCTTCGAATTTTTTGAGGTAGTCGTAAGTGGGATGATTGGTGCCAGTGAGTTGAAAGTAAAATCCATTGAGAACCTCGATTTGATACATGCAAACACTTTTGGTGTTTCCAGCACAATACTCCTCATAGATGGCGTCAATGGCTTTCCCAAAGGCTTTTACAAGCACTATACCTTGGGCGGGTAAGTATTCCAGTTGCATAGGTCAAACAGTGTAGGTTGAAGCTGAATCCCATTCAAAGTGTTCCATCAGCCAGGGCTGATCAATTCCATCATAGGATAAGCGAGGTTCGTATCCTTCGTCAATAGCTTTTCTCTCAGCTAGTGCATAATGCTCGCCATCCTGGTATTCTTCAAAGGTGCAACGCACCTTGCAGAAAAAGAAATCAGGCTCGCCGTTGGAGTTAAGGGCGGCAACGACTACTCTTGTTGAAGTTGGCGAATCCATAGGATTATTACGAATTTTTGAGTGTAAAAAACAGGGCAACCAACATTATTACAAACAGGATGTACATACCTACAGCTCCGAAAACGTGTTCGTAAGCAGTTACTAACACACTACAAACTACAATACATCCTATAAGGAGTGCCCATTCTTTAAAAGCTTGTTTCGTTGTCATAATGTGAACATACGGATATAGGTGTCGGCTGTCAAGAGATAAATTCGGTATTGGTGACATTTTTTGAACTCATACAAATAAGGCAGTTCAACTCGCCGCTGGAAAGTGCCTTTTGATGAGACACCGTAACCCTGTTTGGGTTCATCATTTCGTACGGTGATATAAGCCACTCCATTAGGTTTTAGGAGTGTTTTGATGTCCTTCAAAATCTTCTTTTCATCCTTCTCAGGCAGAGTGCAAAGAACATACGTACAGAGAACCACATCATACCAACCTTCTCGGTTAGGCGGACGGACAATATCATGAGGCGAGTAGAACGGGTCATAGTTATTGAGGGATCGGACGTTAGGGTGAGTTCTTAGGTGCAAATCGTTGATAGAAGCACATTTACCACATCCATAGTCGAGAACGTAACCATGGATTAAACCTTGACCCAATAGCCACCGCACAGGAACAGGGAGAGCGGTTCGAGTTATTGCTGTCAAATGCGAGTTCATACACTCACATTATCAGAACCATTGGCGGTGTCAACAGTTATTTTTGCAAATCTTTATGGCATTCGCACTTACAGGATTTCTTGCACCATTTGAACCGTCGCCATATCCAAGCTGCGAGTGTAGGAAAGAGTAACCAAAGGACGATGTCATCGAATGGGCATAGTATGGGTATGATGGCAATCATAGGTTGGATTCAATATCGAGGGCATCCTTGCGACGATGCCACAGCTCTTCATTGCCTTGAAGTTCCTCTTCCAATGCCCATTGTTGAGGCTGAATAAATCCAGGCAACCTTGCATCTGTAACCTCAATTAGATTTCCCTCTTCATCTGTTTCCAGTAACGTCGTTGGTGTTTTAGTTTTTCTTGGCATAGAAATCAGTTTTGAATTGATGAGTGTTTTGTAAATACCTCAGCCGCAAAGACTTTCCCTTCTGGGTTTTCAAGAAAGCCTTCGGACATTAGGTATCTGGTAATCGACTGAGATTGATCAAGGATGTATTCTTGTTGATCCTCCGTTGGAGGGGTAGGTGATTTAGGCCAGGGACAGTATACAGCCACAAGAACTTTAGCATCAACCATTACTTCGTGATAATGTCCAGGATAGTGACTGTGAATTGTAATAACAGGAGGCGGTTCCCCCGAATAAGTTTGAGTTTGTCCATTCATATTTCACCATCATTTCACCATTTCATCACTTTGTCAAGTGTTTATTTTTGAACAGGATCATTGAGAAGCATCTTCAACACGGATTTGGTGATAGCAATCTTGTATCTAAGTTGTTCAAGGGACATTGTCTCATGCCCTTTTAGATTGTCAAGAATATTTTTAATGTCTTTCTTTTGTTGTTCGTTCATATCATCATTTCACCATACCTTTCACCACTTGTCAAGGGATATTTCACCATCCCCATTGTGAGTTTCCTGCTCTGCCACTTGGGTTTACATCAAAAGGCTCCAAAAACTTTGGGTCATCATCTGGCACATCATCAATAGGACGGAGGATTTTCCAAGCAGCAGCGAGATCTTTTTCTTGAATCTCAAGGATTGGAGCGTGCCAAGAGAAACCATTGCGTTTTGATTGGATTCCTGCTCTGGCAAGAGTTATTTCAAGCCATTTGAGTTTCGGATCATCTGTTCTTTTTGTGAATCGAACCCATTTGTTTTTCATTTCATCATTTCACCATACCTTTCACCACTTGTCAAGGGATATTTCACCACAATCTTCCACCCTGTTTTGGGCACATTTCACCTGTCTTTTCACCATGCAAACTTTTCCCCAAAAGTCAACACTTTTTTCCAGAGCAATTCTCGACATAAGTCTAAGCTTAGAATTACTCCCTGGTCCTGGGTGGCTGGCTTGCAAAAATAACTGTTGACACTGCCCTGGTATATGATAGGATGGCGGCATGACAAACGACTTTATTTTAACAATGCCGACACCTGAGAGAGCACAAGCCTTTGCGGTTAAGGCAGAAGGGATGAGCAAGCGAATTGGACTTTGGTTGTCTGGAATTGCTTTTGGACTTAATGCAGTGGATTCAGCCATCTATGCGTCTGTTGTTGCTCAGTCTGATAGCCAGATCATTTTCCGAACTGATAGCTGGCCTCTTATGGGAACCATTATGGAACATCTTGAATCCGAGGGCATTACAATGATAGTGTTGCATTAAAATAAACTCTTGACACCGTCAATAAACCTGATAGATTAGCAATATGAAAATTGAAAAGATATTCACTGCCGACCAGTTCACGGAAACTAAATGGGACACGGCTCAAGTGAAAGCTGACTTTGCCAATCACTTTGTTGCCTTTGTCAAAGCAGGGTTTCCTCAGAGTGGCTTTACAAAAAAGTTTTACACTCGCCTTAGCATGACTTTTGGGCATATTGCCCATTTCAACCGTGAGGGGTTCTACTCTACCTTTTTCATGCATACGGCCTGCAAGCGGGAGTTTATTTTGCAATCCCTGCGGCACCCCTGCTACGGTCAACCTGAATACACGTACTGTGACGTGGAAAGGGAAATTCAAAAATGGCTTATGAGGAATCATGTCCTTTCCAACATTACCGAGGAAATAGAAGAGGAGCGGATTGCGGCTGAATTGGCTGAGTTGGCTCGGCTCAAAGCCAAGTATCCTACCGCATAAAATAACTCTTGACACCATCAATCCTTTGCCATAACATACCACCATGAAAGAAAAATTTTACGTTCATCAATCCGTCAGGTACGGATATTCGGTGAAATACCGCAAGTGGCAGTTCCAGCTTGAAAACAGTGAGTTTATCACTCCTGTTAAAGGCGGCAAAGAAACCGCTCACAAGATCGCCAGAATCCTGCATGGTTCTTTTACCCGCTCTGGCAGGGTAGACAATCTGGCTCGTGCCAATATTCGTACAATTAACTCTTGACACGCCGCAAACAATCAACTACTGTAACCGCATGAACGAAAACATTATCAACGCCAATGGCAAGTTTGTCCGTCATAATGGGAAAACTTTTCGAGTCCTTTCCTGTCGTTTGGGCAGCAAAGTGCTGGCTGATGCCGAAAACGTTCAGAGCGGGGAGCGGATCAACCTCATGAAGTCCCGCTCGGCTGATTGTCTCGCCGTTCGACACGCTATTGACCAGGGATTGCTGAGCTAGGTTTCACCATATTTCACCAGACCTGAGCCTGTATTCACCATCGGGCAAGGTCTGGTGAGAGTTGCTCCTTTTCACCGTATATCACCACTTTTCACCGAAGTCAACACCTAATAGTAAGTCTAAGCTTAGAATTGCTCGCATCTGGGGGGCTTGGTGCCTGGGTACAAGGGAGTTGCGGTGACTGAAAAGAAAAATGAAGAAAAGTGAAAAAAACTATTGACTCTGGCGGTGTAGGGTGTAGAGTGAAGCCATGCTAAATAACACTCTGAACGCAGTCGCCAACTTCGCCGCTCTTGTTGCGCTGTTGGACGGAAACAAGTCCTGTCGGTTTATCACCTTGACCTATCGGGCCAAGGAAAGCGGCGAACTCGCCAAGCATACGCTGATGCTGAACATCAAGCGTGATACAATGCTCAAGCATGATGTTGCCAAGCTCAAGGCGTTGCGCCCGTCGCTGGTAGGGTTGGAAGCTCAAGCGTGCGATGAACTCATTACCAGTATGGAAAAGAGCCTGAACGGCACTCAGGACCAGTACACCAAAGCGGGTTACTACGAAGCGCAAGGCAATGGCAATGTCCAGGTGAGCGTTGAAAATGTCTGTTACGTGCGGGGATATACCCTCGGCAAGAAAGTACTGGAAGCTGGCACGCACAAGGAAACGAAGTCCAGTGCCAAGACAATCGCCAAAAACAAGCTCCGCAAGGGGCTCAAGAATACGAAGTGCCGTGAGTTTCGTATCACGCCCGAAAACTTCGTCCTGGCCCGTGCCAATGGCAAGGAAATCGAGATTGATGCCAGCGCCAATCTCGCCAATCTCGCCAGTCTTCCGCCTGTTACACTGGCCGTTCCAGTTCTTACTTGACATTTTAGTCAGAATGTGCCATACTTCTTTGATGGAAGTATGGCAAAACATCGCAGGATTTGAAGGACTCTACCAGATAAGTAACTTTGGTAGAGTCAAAAGCCTTTCCAGAAAAGGTAGACCGAAAGAGATTTTTCTAAAGCAGACCAAAGATAAACACGGGTATTTAATGGTTTGCCTTTGTAAAAATAGTATTCCATACACAAAACGCATACACTCTCTTGTGGCGAATCATTTAGTGCCAAATCCAAATGATTCGCCAGTAGTAAATCACTTAAACGGAATAAAGACTGATAATAAAGTGGAGAATCTTGAATGGGTTACAGCCGCACAAAACCAACAACATAGTTTCAGAATGGGACTTCAAAAAATGGGTAAAGGTTCTGAAAACCCCAATGCTATTCTAACCTTAGAACAAGTCAAAGAAATCCGACGTTTGTACGTTCCAACTAAATACTCCCAACGACGACTGGCAAAAGAGTTTAATGTATCTAGGAGTTGCATTGACGATATTGTCACAAATAGAAACTGGAGTTTTTGAAAGAATAAATTGTTGGCATGGCTCCTGAAAGTAAATCAAATTTTCCAGGTTGTCCACATTTATTTTTGGAGGTTATTCTAAGATTAGAATTGCTCTCATTTCGGTCGTCCAGGTACAGGTCGGTGACTGAAAACAAAAGTGTTGACAGCCGCCTTTTCTTGTATATATTGAGGGCATGAACAAATATAGCATAATGTATCAGAAAATTAGGCAAATCAGTGATATGGTCTGGAAATCGCCCAATGAATTTGGAAAATTGGCGGTTACCGCCTGGGCGGATATGCCCAACACAAATGAAGAACTGGGATTTATTATTTGGTATACTCTTCATCATGGAATTTGGGCAAAAAAAGCGGTTAAATCAGTTATTATTCAGTTATGTAAAACGTATCCGAGGATAACTATTCCTGAGATGGTAGGATGGATTCAACTTCCCTATCAGCGAATCCGCTCACTTTGCCTGGAGTTGGTTAATGAAGGACAAATCCGACAGGAACGAGACAGGGCAATCGTATCGAGTAAAGGAAATTGTCCTTCTATTCTGTGGACTGTTTGAAAATAACTATTGACAACGGCGGTGCCATAGAATACCTTTGCAATATGAACTTGCTTCGTTTCGTAAAAGCCGCTGACTACGGTGAACTGATTAACCTTTATCATCTGGCCCGAACGGCTTTGTCAGACAAACCTTTTGCAGAGCAAAGCAAGTATCATCGGATGATCTGGGCCAGCAATGAGTTTCACAAAACACACCCCGAAGTGTCTGCAACGGGTGCGTACAAAGACTTGTCTGCTAACCTGGAAGGATATTGAAAATAACTGTTGACAACCGAACAAACCTCAGATATACTCCTAAACAATGAAAGTCACATTTACTAAAACTGAAATCACTGCTATAATCCTAACCGTTTTGTATCTGCCATTGGATACTACGGTTGAAGTCGTGGATGACCCGCCCAAGTCCGAACCAAAGCCCAAGTCCAACCTGGAAGTCGCCAATGAACTGGGGGAAGCACTCCGTAAAGTCGGGTGTGTTGATCTCTGGGGGTGTATCCGCCCTGACAAGAAACTCCTGGCCATTAAAACCCTTCGGGAAAGCATTCCCAATTGTGGGCTGGCGGTGGCCAAGTACGCCATCGAAGATTGGGACGTTTTCCTTGCGTATGTCACTCGCAATGGAATTCCTGATATGACAAGTGGCTGTGTTACTTGGAGCTAACCTCCCGCAAAGACTCACCCTCAGAAACGGGGGTGAGTCTTTTTCTTTTGACCTATGAGCCAACTATTCAAATGCAGAGTGCCAATCACCCGCAACGTTAGTCCCGTGGCAATCTATTGTCAGGCGTACTCAATGGAAACCAAAGAGGAGAATGCCCTCTGGGATTACAACCGCATTCGAGAGCATGATGGCTTGCCGCCCCTGGATACCCTTCCCGAGGGAACAACCTTTGAAGCGGTTGAAAATAACTCTTGACAACCCGCTTTCCTTCGTATAATGTGATGACAGTTAAATGAACGGCTGACCGAAACAAAAACCAAAAACTCTATGGAAATCATCAAAGCATACAAGACCGAGGACGGCAAAATTCATGACTCGAAGATCGAAGCTGTGAAGCATGAGTACTGGTTGACAATGCGGGGTATCCTGCAAGGTGCCATCGCCCGCCCCGTCAATGTCACGACTTCAACGGTGGCCAAGGACATCATTGACAATGCGGAGGAAATCAAAGCGACAATCATTCGGTTCAACGCCAGGATCAAGGCGCTGGAAAGTCTGGTTGCAAATAACCCTTGACAACCCGCTTTCCTTAGTATAAAGTGGTGACAGTTCGATAAACAACCGACCAAAATAAAACGTATGCACTACTGCGATAGAAACTTCAAGACCAAGAAAGAATTGAAAGACCGAGTTACCGCACGGGTGGCTTATCTCGCCGCTCAAAAGCTCACTCATCCCGTGGTGGATGTTGAGCTTGCCAGGATAGCAAGCCAAGTGCGCCCTGTTGGTCCTGTTACGGTTTACAATCCAGAGGCGGGACTTGGGCAGGAACCGCCTACGCCTGAGAACGGCAAAGTCTGTGTTGGTGGGCCTCATTTCCCTGAGCCTCACAAGTGGTACGCAGAAGTCACCTTGCAGAACGGCGAAGTGGTCAAAGTCAAATAACTTGAAACGGCAAGCGCCCTTGGCGGGGTTAGCTTGCTTTCCGCCCCTGCTAGCTGGTCCCTAGCAGGGGCACTCTTTCCAAAATGAAAACTCTCAAAATCCTGGTGCTGGCTGTAATCATTCTCTTCGGAATTGGGTTGCTGTTTACTGACTGGCAATCCGATGAACGGGCAGGAACAGTGAGCATAGGTGAACCATAAAAGAAAGGAACGCACAATGAAACGCTGGTAAAGACAACCCGAAAACAATCCCCGAACCCTTCTTACCTCCGTTCCTACGGAGTGCCCCCGTGACTGGGGGCTTTTGCTTTGTGGTGAGAGCAATTCTAAGATTAGAATTGCTCGGTCTAGTCGCCTGGTACAGTGTGCGGTGACTGAAAAGATTTTGCAAAATAACTGTTGACACCGTTGGCTGTTCTGCTAGTCTACAACCGTTATGTATATCCAGATCACAGACAAGTGCAATATGACCTGCGCCCATTGCTGCTTTGCTTGCACTGGCAAAGGGACTTTCATGACCCAGGAAGTCTTTGACAAGGCGTTGGAGATTGCAAAAGAGTTTTCCATGTTCGTTACTTTGGGCGGTGGTGAGCCGACCTTGCACCCAAAATGCCTGGACTGGTCTATGCAAGCTGCTTTTCAACTCGTGGACGTGTCGCTTGACAATGATTGTCCAGTGGTTTTGATTATCACAAACGGCAAGAAAGCAAAGCCTGCAATCCAGTTGGCCAAAATGACAAAGCTGGGCATCATTCAAGCCGAACTGAGCCAGGATGAGTTTCATGATCCTATCGACCCGAAAACGGTTGATGCGTTCAAACGGTATGCTGGCATTCGCAATGTCACGGGACAATACGGGGAAACCCCCGTGATTGGCGTTGGCAGGGCATTAGACGAATGCTCTAATGTTCGGCAAGGGTGTGCTTGCTCTACCATGTTCGTCGCTCCTAATGGCGATTTCTACGGTTGCGGCTGCAAAGTAAAAAAACTTGGCAATATCCTCACTGATGAAGTTTCACAATCCTATTGGGATAGGGCGGAAGAATGCCACAAAGAACAACTGGAGTATGCCTAAAAATAACTCTTGACACCGCTCTTTTCTTGTGTATATTGAGTGCCAATGAACCTTTACGCAATCAAAGTCACGGCTCCCTGCGGAGAGTTTGAATACCATGACGTTTTTGTGGTGTTCGCTGGTTATACTGATGAAGCGGTGAAGTCCCTGCGTGCCAGCGGGAAAATCGGTTGTGAGCACCCGATTGATCACGTTGCCCTCATTGCTCAAAACGTGACAATCCCTGGCATTGTTCACCCGACTACGCTTTATTGAAAATAACTCTTGACACCGCCAACGCTCTACTATAGATTGGCAATATGACAAACGAATTCAACCCAACACCCGACCTGAACACTTGCCCTGATTGCGGGGAAGCTGAGTGCTGTTGTGAGCAGGGTGAGGAGTGCGGTTGTATGTGCGATGATTGCGAACTCTGCTATCCACCCGAGACAGAGCCCGATGATAGCATGGACGGTGATGCCGCCAGCGCCCTTGCCAGTGCGGGGTTTGGTACCGACGAAGATTATGAGCATGATACGCCCCTTGGCGACGACTACGGTGGTGAGTAGAAAATTGTGTTTATCATAAAGCGGAAAGCCCCTGGCAAGTGCTGGGGGCTTTTCGTTTTCACCAAAGCATTTCACCAAACCAATTCACCAACTTTCACCGACCCTGGAT
>CAYGHY010000031.1:0-19186 GCA_964349435.1 uncultured Oscillospiraceae bacterium | reverse complement strand
CAAATGAAAATGTGCAATCAGTTGATTTACCAATTTTCTTATAGCAACATCTCAGAAATACTTAAGCATTTCTATTGACATACACCGATATCTTCGTTTATAATGTAAGTAAATGATAATGATTATCATTAGCGTATACCATCGGGAGGTCTTAGAGCTACTATACTCCCTATATCTTTCGGGTATATAGAGAGTTTGATTTCAACTATTGTTTATAATGATTTGAAATATCTATTTAGGAGGGTCAATATGGATTGCTGTAAAAATATAACACCATGGTATAAAAAACTGACTTCCACCCTGTTGGGAACAGGGAACTGCCACGGAGAGGTCAACCATAACACTAAAGGGCTTGAAAAAATTGTTCTGATTGGAAGTCCGAATGTCGGGAAAAGCGTATTGTTCAATTCGCTGACAGGCGCTTACGTTACAGTATCAAACTACCCAGGTACTACTGTTGAAGTATCCCGCGGGAAAGGCAAAATAGGCAAAAAGGAATATGAGGTAATTGATACTCCGGGCATGTACTCCTTAATTTGTATTACCGATGAGGAAAAAGTTACAAGAGATCTGCTCTTGAAAGAGCGTCCAAAGGTCGTACTTCATGTTGTCGATGCTAAAAATATACAAAGAATGCTACCTTTGACCTTCCAGCTTATCGAAGGAGGGATACCCGTAATACTGGTATTGAATATCATGGATGAAGCTGAAAGAATAGGACTTAAGATTGATGTCAAAGGTTTGGAAAAAGAACTTGGAATACCTGTTGTTTCAACCGTCGCTGCACTAAACAAGGGTATTGATATATTAAGGGAAAGGGTAGAAGCATATGTTAAAGCAGCTTAATCTCACATACGATGAAGTTATAGAAAAATCCATAAATGAAATTCTTAAATACTTGAAAGCGGAATATGTGCTTTCCAAAAGGTCTATTGCCCTTCTTTTACTTCAAGGTGATAAAGATATGATGGAAAGCGTCAAAAAAAGCGAAGGAAGTAATTGCTTAAAGATTTCAGATATAGTCGGTGAAGTCAAAAAACACTACGATAAACCTTTAAATTATGTGGTTTCGCTAAATAGACAAAAGAAGGTGCGGGAAGTAATCGATAAATTCGTTACGAAGACTGAAAAGGGCGAGAATACTATCGCTGACCTTTTAAGCAGAATTACAATGAACCCGATAACCGGCATACCGATACTTTTGTTAGTATTATACTTTGGACTTTATAAGTTTGTCGGCGGGTTTGGAGCCGGAACTATCGTAGACTATTTGGAAGAAGTCGTATTCGGACATTATATAAACCCTTGGGTCAATAACCTTGTTACAGCCTATATACCGTGGACTTGGTTACAGGAGTTGATCGGCAGGGATTACGGAATCGTTACATTGGGTATCCGTTACGCTGTTGCAATCATCCTTCCCATCGTCGGTACTTTCTTTATTACGTTTTCAATCATTGAGGATACAGGATATCTGCCAAGACTTGCCTTGTTGGTCGACAGGGTTTTTAAAAAAATCGGATTAAATGGTCGTGCTGTAATTCCCATGACTTTGGGCTTTGGCTGTGATACGATGGCGACAATGGTAAGCCGTACATTGGAAACTAAAAGGGAAAGATTTATTGCTACGCTTTTATTGGCGCTGGCTATCCCCTGTTCCGCACAGTTAGGCGTTATCATGGCATTATTGGCAGGTCAGACTGTTGCTATCGCTGTTTGGATTATTTTTGTAGTTTCAGTATTCCTTTTCATAGGATTTTTGACGTCAAAAATTATGCCCGGCGGCAAGCCGAGCTTTTATATGGAAGTGCCTCCCCTACGCTTGCCGAAATTGTCTAACGTATTGGTTAAGACATACACAAGAATTCAATGGTATTTCGTTGAAATACTGCCCTTATTTGTATTTGCCAGTGTGCTGATATGGTTAGGTAATCTAACAGGGTTGTTTGCATGGATTACAAACCTGACGATACCGGTTGTAAACTCTATTGGGTTGCCGGACGAAGCAGCAAAAGCCTTCCTGTTCGGATTTTTCCGGCGTGATTTTGGTGCAGCAGGACTTTACGACCTGCAAAAAGCAGGTGCGTTATCTCCAAGGCAATTAGCTGTTGCAGCTTCAACGCTGACACTATTCGTACCTTGTGTAGCGCAATTTTCCATGATGGTAAAAGAGCGTGGTGCGAAAGTTGCAATCGGAATTGCAGCGTTTATATTCCCATTCGCCTTTTTAGCCGGGTTTGTCTTAAATTGGATAATAGTTACATTTAAGGTGATGCCATGATAAAGTGTAGTTTTTGCGGACATGAATTTATCGAACATGACAGCAAAATAGGTTGTAGAGGATGTCCTATGAGCAAAACATGCCGCAAGTCAAACTGCCCGAATTGCGGCTTTGAAGCACAAATTGAACCAAGACTTATTAAGTTTATTAAAAGAAAATGGGGAAAAAAAGAATGAAAAATTTAATCGAATTGAAACAGGGGCAAAAGGGCTTTGTTGCCGAACTTAATACCAACGATGAAGATATATTAAAAAAACTAATGTCTATGGGAATAATGCCTGGCATACCCCTTAAAGTAATACAAACATTCCCCTCCTATGTTTTTCAAGTAGGTTATACGCAAGTTGCAGTTGACAAAACCATAGCGTCAGCAATTTTAGTAAACATATTATAAATTTAGCGTGTTTTTCATGCAAAATATCAAGGAAAAAGGCTTGCTTTTTGCCACATCAATATTAGCGGCGCAATCGATATATTTGTCTTTCTTCTGCTTTGGAAGCTGTTCGAGATTATGTGAAATAATAAAGCTGTCAAAATCCATTGACTTATTGAGCCTCTACAAATCACTCAAATAATGCCTGAGGCACCAGTTACTCCTCATACACCTTTTTAACGCCGGTTATCCCTTTTATATCACTCACTGCCTGCAAATCTATATTATTTCCCGGCAGTTTCACTAAAAGTTTAATCAAAAGAACGTTTTCCTTACTTTTGTATTGCTGTACGTTTTTAATCTCTGCGCCATATTTTTCCATCAGATTGCTTACAGTGCCTATTTGACCCGGGACACTATCAGACTCCACTATAAACGTTCTGAATCTGTTTTTCTTAGTAAAATACTTTTCTGCCTTTTTTAAAGTGATTAGTGTCAGAAATATCAATAATGTAGCCGCGGCAGCACCGCCGTAAAAACCTATACCTATTGCGATGCCTACGCAGGATACCGCCCATAGGCTTGCAGCTGTTGTGAGCCCTCGCACATTGAATCCATCGCGTATGATGGTACCTGCTCCAAGAAAGCCTATGCCACTTATGACTTGAGCTCCAAGTCTGGCCGGATCAACATCGCCAGTGCCTCCATACTTATTAAATATGAACTCAGAAGTCACCATGACAAGTGTCGATCCCACACACACCAGTATATGGGTCCGGAAGCCGGCCGGTCTGTTGGTATGCTCTCTTTCATAGCCGATGATACCACCCAGCAAGCCTGCCAATAAAAGCCTTAGCATGACTTCAATCATGTAAGTCATAACATATTCACTCCTGGTAAGCCTCCATCCCTGTGTTGGAATGAAGGCTTACTGATTATTTGTTTTTCAGTTTAAAAACATCTTTCTTGATATATATACCTTAAAATTATTCAGCATTCTTTCGTCCGGCTCAAATATTAACAATGTTTTTTCTCCCTTGTAATTGAGCGTGGCAAAAAATGCATCCGGTGAATCTATTGAGCTTGAAGCATCAATCCTGTTCTTTATGCTTTGCACCGACTGACTGAAGCTGTTGCTCTTTACCCGCGACAGAATATCAAATTCCTTGCAGCCGGCGCTGAATATCCTTTTCCTCTTTCTTCTGGAAATAATCTTATCAATATCAATCTCCCCATTGGTTACAATATATTCATACTCCACATTCCTTGATGAAATGAGTCGATACCCCAGGTATCCAATTCCAACGGCGAGAATTAACCCAAACTGAGCAATTTCTTTGATTGAAAGGATAAGCAGTATAAGAACCATCACACCGAATATAATGCCGGCAGTGATTAAATGATCAGCCATAGTCTTCTTCTTCATAACAATTTTTTCCATAAATGTGTCCATTAAAAAGTCCTCCTAACAAATAACACCACAATTTCTTTAAATCTGCAAGTCAAATTTTATCACACCCACACATTATAAACAATATACATACAGCACAATAATACAATAGAAGCAGTGAGATATTTTATAAGTCTTAATACGGCTATTCTCCGGTTTGGAAGCCGGAGGATAAAAATGCTGTGATCGAAGCCGTTACACTATATCCATTCCCAACGGTTCCCTTCGGCTTTTGTTAAAGCCACTTTATTGGCTGGTACAAAAAAATGGCCTGCATATGCAAGCCATTTTTTACTATTTAATTTAATACATTCCGCCCATTCCGCCCGGCATTCCGCCGCCTGCCTGCATTGGGGACTCTTTCTCAGGTTTGTCCGCAACAACGCTTTCTGTTGTCAACAACATAGCTGCAACAGAAGCAGCATTCTGCAGAGCAAATCTTGTAACCTTAGTCGGGTCAACAATACCTGCGGTTATCATATCTGTGTACTCTTCTTTCAGAACATCAAACCCGACACCGGTTTTGCTGTTTTTTATCTTATCCACTATTACCGAACCTTCAAGGCCGGCATTCGTAGCTATCTGCCTGATGGGTTCTTCGAGAGACTTAATAATGATCTGTATACCTGTTTTCTCGTCTCCATGAGTATTTTCAAGCAACTTGGCCACTTTCGGGATAGCGTTGATATACGAAGTGCCACCGCCTGCTACGATTCCTTCCTCCACGGCCGCCCTGGTTGCGGCAAGTGCATCCTCTATGCGGAGTTTCTTTTCTTTCATTTCTGTTTCTGTTGCTGCTCCAACCTGAATGACAGCTACGCCACCGGAGAGTTTCGCCAGCCTTTCCTGAAGCTTTTCCTTGTCAAAGTCGGAGGTAGTCTCCTCTATCTGTGCCTTGATGGCTGCGATCCTCTTTTTGATATCTGCTTGTTCGCCGGCTCCGTCAACAATGATGGTGTTTTCTTTCTGAACTTTGACCTGTCTTGCTTTACCAAGCTGTGCAATCTTGGTTTCTTTCAGTTCAAGACCAAGTTCATCAGAAATCACTTCTCCGCCAGTCAATATTGCAATATCCTGCAGCATGGCCTTTCTTCTGTCACCAAAGCCGGGTGCTTTGACGGCCACACAGTTGAACGTTCCGCGTAGCTTGTTGACAATCAACGTAGTCAGTGCTTCACCCTCAATATCTTCGGCAATGATAACCAGTTTCTTGCCGGATTGTACGATTTGCTCAAGAAGCGGAAGTAAATCCTGTATGGTGCTTATTTTCTTATCTGTAATAAGAATGAACGGCTCGTCAAGAACGGCCTCCATCTTCTCCGTGTCAGTTACCATGTACGCAGATACGTAACCTCTGTCAAACTGCATGCCTTCAACAACTTCAAGGTTTGTGCCCATGGTTTTGGACTCTTCTACTGTAATAACGCCTTCGTTTGAAACCTTTTCCATCGCATCAGCGATGAGGTTTCCAATTTCATCATCGTTTGCGGAAATAGCAGCAACTCTTGCTATATCTTCCTTGCCCTTTATTTTCTGACTGCTTTCTTTTATTGCATCTACTGCTACATTAACAGCTTTTTCAATGCCTTTTTTTAGAATTATCGGATTCGCACCTGCCGCTACGTTCTTAAGTCCTTCTCTGATAATGGCCTGTGCAAGCAGTGTGGCTGTAGTCGTGCCATCGCCTGCTACATCATTAGTCCTGGTGGCAACTTCCTTAACTAGCTGTGCGCCCATGTTTTCGAATTTGTTTTCAAGTTCAATTTCCTTAGCAATGGTAACACCATCGTTTGTTATCTGTGGTGAACCAAATTTTTTATCAAGTACGACATTCCTTCCCTTTGGTCCAAGAGTGATCTTAATTGTGTCAGCTAACTGATTTACGCCGCTCTCAAGCAAGCGCCTGGCTTCTTCTCCGAATTTGATATCCTTTGCCATGTGATTTAAGCCTCCTTATAAACATTAATTATTTTGACATGCTATACAAATTAACAATCCTTGTTGGACATTATTCAACAATAGCCAATATGTCGCTCTGCTTTAAAATTGTATACTCGGCATTGTCGATTTTCACTTCTGTTCCGGCATATTTGCTGATAAGCACCTTATCTCCGACCTTCACTTCCATTTTGATCTCCCTGCCTTTATCATCGTGCCCACCCGGTCCGACTGCAACTATTTCCGCAACTTGCGGCTTCTCCTTCGCACTACCCGGAAGAACGATACCGCTCTTTGTAGTTTCTTCGCTCTCAAGCATCTTGATAACTACTCTTTCACCCAAAGGCTTTATTTTCATAAAATATACCTCCTAAAAAGATTTTTACAATTTGTTAGCACTCACTTGTGTTGAGTGCTAATCATAATAATAATATAATATATTAACCATTTTCTAATCAAATATGCATTTTTGCTAAATTGTACCGTTTTAAGCGTATTAGGGCCATTTATCTGTTGATATTATACAATCTCATTGTTTTTTGAACTTTATCTCCTTTGCTTCAGTTCTTCATATATATTCTCCAATGTCATTCCTCTTTCTACAAGAAGCACCATGACATGATAAAGAAGATCGGCAATTTCCGCTTTTATTTCACCGCCATCTCCGTTCTTTGAAGCAATAACCACCTCAAAGGCTTCCTCACCTATTTTTTTGAGAATTTTGTCGAGCCCCTTGCTAAATAGATAATTTGTGTAGGAACCTTCTATGGGATGAGCAAGCCTGTCGGAAATGACATCAAAAATTTCCTTGAGCACCTCCGCACTTGCAGCGACAGCCGTCTCCCGAGCTGCCGCCGCCGTCGTCTGCGCTGAAGCTCCAAAACCCTCCGGTTCGGTGCTTTTAGGCTCTACTCCAGCCTTCAATGCACCGGCCTCCAACCTGGTGTAAAAGCAGGAACGATGCCCGGTATGGCAAGCTGCACCGGTTTGCTCCACTTTTAGCAGCAGCGCATCACCGTCACAGTCAAGACTGATTGACCTCACCTGTTGAAAATGGCCCGAGGTCTCCCCCTTCAGCCAGAGCCTCTGCCTGCTTCTGCTGTAATAGCAGGCTTTTCCGGTCTCCACTGTCTTCCTGAGAGATTCCTCATTCATATATGCCAGCATAAGTACCTCATCAGTTCTTATGTCCTGGGCGACAGCCGGTATCAAACCGTCTGAATTATATTTTACCATATCCAATATATTAGTCATTTTACATCCTCACTTCAATTCCTTTCTCTTTCAAATAAACCTTCAATTCGCGGATCTCAATCTCACGGAAGTGAAATAGTGAAGCGGCGAGCGCAGCATCTGCCTTTCCGTCGGTAAGGACTTCGAAGAAATGTTTCATGGTACCGGCTCCTCCCGAAGCGATAACCGGTATTTTCACGTTCTCAGAAATCAGTCTGGTAAGCTCAACATCATAGCCATTCTTAGTTCCATCGCAGTCCATACTTGTCAGAAGTATTTCGCCGGCACCCAGCTTCCCAGCCGCGACCGCCCATTCTACCGGATCCTTGCCGGTATTTACGCGTCCGCCGTTGAGATAAACATCCCATCCTTTGTCATCTATACGTTTTTTAGCATCTATAGCTACAACTATACGCTGGCTTCCAAAACAATCCGCCGCCTCCGATATGAGCTCCGGACGCTTTAAAGCCGCAGAATTGACCGAAACCTTGTCGGCTCCCGCCTTGAGTATCTCTCTTATATCCTCTACAGTCCTGATGCCTCCTCCTACTGTAAACGGTATGAACACATGCTCGGCTACGCGCCTTACCACATCGAGCATGATGCCTCTTCCATCTGAAGATGCCGAAATATCCAGAAAAGTCAGTTCATCAGCACCGGCCTTGTCATAAAAGGAGGCGATCTCCGCCGGATCTCCTGCATCTATGAAATTAACAAAATTGACTCCCTTGACCACTCTTCCGCCTTGGACATCCAGACAGGGAATGATTCGTTTTGTATTCATCGCTCTAGTCCTCCATTCTTTTTTATAACAAGAAAATACGCTTTACTCATGACATAAACATCAGCGAATTTTCTTTTTTGTTAGCATGGTATGGGGACACACCTCTTACGCGGGTATTCCTTGTTGCGTAATGCCCCGTTCCCTGGGGTTCCTTACAATCTCTATTTTGCAGCTGTTATTGCTTCCTGCAAATCAACATCGCCGGTATAAATGGCTTTTCCCACTATAACGCCCGCCATGCCTATCTCCTTGAGGTTCTTTATATCCTGAAGGTTTGAAACACCGCCGGAAGCGATAACCTCTATGTCCACAGCCTTCGCCATATCCTCCATTGCCTTGAGGTTTGGCCCTTTTAGCATTCCGTCGCGTGAAATATCCGTATAAATGATGTTTTTGGCACCAAGTTCTTCCATTTTTTTGGCAAACCCGATGGCGGTAAACTCGCTTGTTTTTGCCCAGCCTTCAATCGCCACCATTCCATCCCTGGCGTCAATTGCAACAACAAGGCTGTTGTCAAAGGCCTGCACCGCTTTTTTTATAAGCTCCGGATCGTTCACTGCTGAGGTGCCAAGTATTACCCTTTGTATGCCCTTACAAAGTATAATTTCAATCATTTCAATAGAGCGGATGCCTCCACCCAGCTGAAGGGGAATTCCCACCTTTACAGCCATCTCGCTTATAGCAGCTATGTTCTGTGGCTCACCAAGTCTGGCTCCGTCAAGATCAATTACATGCAGATACTCCGCACCCAACTGTTCGAATTTCAGAGCCATTTCCACGGGATGGTCTGAATATACCGTCACATTGTTGAATTTCCCCTGCACAAGCCTTACACATCTTCCATCCTTGATATCAATAGCGGGATAAATGATCATTTTACTTCACTCCTATTTCATACTACTGTACCGATATGCTGTTACAATACTCCTTTGGTGGACATAACTCCACCTATCCTGTCATCTCTGCGGGCAGCCTCGTCCACTGCCTTTCCAAAAGCCTTGAACACTGACTCCACGATATGGTGGTTGTTACTGCCGTACAGTACGTTTATATGTACATTCATACCTGCATTTGCGGTCACCGCTCTGAAGAATTCTTCTACCAAATCAATATCCATATCCCCTACACGATCATTTGTATTATTCAAGTTGCATACCAGATAAGGTCTTCCGCCAAAATCCAGCGATACCATTGCCAATGTCTCATCCATCGGAACATAGGAAGTCCCATATCGTTTTATAGACTTTTTGTCCCCCAGTGCTTCCTTTAAAGCCAGTCCCAGCACAATACCTACATCCTCGACAGTATGGTGGGCGTCCACCTGAAGGTCTCCGCTGGCATTGACCTCCAGATCAAGCAAACCATGTTTGGAAAATAGTTTCAGCATATGATCGAGAAACCCTATTCCTGTATCGATAATAGAATTCCCGCTCCCGTCAATATTTAGCTTCAATAAAACATCCGTTTCTGCTGTTTCCCTTCTCAGCTCAGCTTTTCGGGCCATATTGCACCTCCATCGGCATCGCGCTGCCTTAATATAATCGGCATCGTACAGGTTATTACTGCTTATAATGCGTATTCATTCCTTCGAGAATATAATTATAACAAAAGTAGCATGTATTAATCTATAACTATAGTACAAAAAAGATTCAGAATGTGAAAGGGGATTCCCAAATCCATAGCCCAGCATAGGAGTCTCTTCCAATGCTTTTAATTGGTTCAAGCTTTCAAAATATGATCAATAGCCTCGATGACAGCGGCCATTTCAATATCTGTGCCGATACTGATACGCAGATGGTTGTCAATGATAGGCTTTTTAAAATGTCTGACCAATATGCCTCTATCCCTGAGTCCCTTAAATAAATTCTCCCCACTGACAGTCGAATGGCAGGCAAATACAAAATTAGCTGCGGACTCTATAACACAGAAGCTTCTATTGCGTAGCTCCCGGGTGAAATACTCTCTTGTGGCAATGACTTTTTCAGTGATTCCCTTATAATATGCGGCGTCCCGTAGAGCCTCCGTTCCGGCAATAATAGCCAGTCTGTCAAGGGTGTATGAGTTGAAGGAGTTTTTGACATTGTCAATGGCGGTTATCAATTCCTTATCACCAAATGCAAAGCCAATCCTCATGCCGGCTAGAGAGCGGGACTTGGAAAAAGTATGGATAACCAGCAGATTTGGATACTTATCGATAAGTCTCACTGACGACTCACCGCCATAGTCTATATATGCCTCATCCACGATTACTACTGTATCCGGATTGCCTTCGAGCACCGCACGAATGGTGGATAACGGCAATGCTCTCCCTGTAGGGGCATTGGGGTTTGCTATAATAATGCCTCCGCTGCTGCGCATCAATTGCTCGGAGGGTATGTTAAATTCGCTGTCAAGCGGTGTGGTGGCATAATCAAGCTTGAACAATGATGCATACACGGGGTAAAAGGAATATGTAATATTGGGAAATACAATTGTTCTGCCCGGGTCGAAAAAGGCCATGAAGGAAAATGCCAGTACCTCATCCGAACCATTGCCGGCAAATATCTGATCCTTTCTTATTCCATAGCTCTCAGCCGCAGCATCTAGCAACATGCCGCAGGCTGGATCCGGGTATAGCCTGAGACTGTCATCTGCCGCGCTCCTCACTGCCTCCTTCACGCGTGGGGATGGGCCATAGGGGTTTTCGTTGGTATTCAGTTTTATATATTTTCTGTCTTGAGGCTGTTCTCCGGGTACGTAGGGTACCAATCCCTGAGCCAGTCTGCTCCAGTACTTGTTCATGTTTGTATCACTCCTTATTATTAACGACTGGCGCCAAACCGTACGCTTAGTGCGTTTGCATGTGCGTCAAAACCCTCAGACTTCGCAAAAAGTACGACATCCTCGCTTACCTTCTCCAACGCCTCTTTCGTATAGGAAATTATACTGGATCTCTTCATATAATCGGCTACATTCAGCGGAGAGAAGAACCTTGCTGTGCCTCCGGTGGGTAATACATGGTTGGGTCCGGCAAAATAATCGCCTAACGGCTCCGGTGACCAATGTCCGAGGAATATTGCCCCTGCATTTTTCACAGAGGATAGTCTGCTAAACGGTTCCTCAATGCATAACTCCAAATGCTCCGGCGCAATACGGTTTACAATATCCATGGCTTCATCCAGGTTGTTCACGATAATAGCAGCACTATACTCAGCAAGGGATTTATCCAAAATACTCTTCCTGGAAAGCTGAGAGTACTGTTTTTCGATTTCTTCCACTACTGCGGCAGCCAGCTTTTCCGACGGAGTCACAAGAATTGCGGCTGCCAGCGTGTCATGCTCTGCCTGGGAAAGCAGGTCGGCAGCCACATAAGCCGGGTTGGCGGTATCATCGGCCACAATTGTAATCTCACTTGGCCCCGCAAACATATCAATATCGCAATAACCAAATACAAGCCTCTTTGCAGTAGCCACATATATATTGCCGGGGCCGAAAATCTTATCCACCCTGGGAACAGTCTCCGTACCGAATGCCATTGCCGCAATGGCCTGAGCGCCACCCATTTTATATATTTCACTCACCCCGGCTTCCTGAGCCGCCGCCAACACAGCAGGATCAATCCTTCCATCCCCGGATGGAGGAGTGGCCATGATAATTTTTCCTACTCCGGCCACTTTTGCGGGCAGCGCATTCATCAGTACCGACGATGACAAGGCTGCGGTGCCGCCCGGAACATATATGCCAACCACCTCAAGCGGTCTGCAAAGCTGCCCAAGCAATATGCCGTCATCACCTGTCGAGAACCAGGAGTTTTCCTTTTGTTTCTGGTGGAAAGCTTCAATGTTGATCTTTGCCCTCCTTATGACTTTCAGCAGCTTTGGATCAACTTTGTCGTAAGCCGCTTTGAACTCCTGCTGCGACACCTTTATTGATGCCGCATCAAGCATTGCATTGTCAAATTTTTCCGTATATTCAATTACTGCCTTGTCGCCATTTTTTCTGACATTTGAAAGTATTTCTTCTACCGCTTTTACAACCTCTCCCTGTTCAAGTCTGTTCCTGCCAACCAGCCTGTCAAACAATCCGGAATCCTTATCCCGTCTCATGTCAATCGTTTTTATCATATTAACCGCTATTCCGCCGCTGTGCACCGGCACAAATTTAATGTATGCACTCACTTATCACGCACAGCAAAGAATGATAAGCGGTTATTCAAATAAGTTGCAAGTCAAAGCTGCTTCCTGAGTCCTTCAATAATTGAGTTAATACGCTCGCTTTCCATTTTCATACTTACCCTGTTAACTACCATTCTCGCACTGATGTCGGCAATGGTGTCAAGAACCACAAGCCCGTTGTCCTTCAATGTTCTCCCGCTCTCAACCAAATCCACAATGACCTCGGAAAGCCCTACCAGCGGCGCCAGCTCGACAGAACCGTTGAGCTTGATAACTTCTATAGACTCCCGCCTCTTATGCTCAAAATATTCTCTGGCTACTCGCGGATATTTTGTTGCTACTTTTTTATTATTCAAACCATCCAGTTTACCCATCAAGCCGGAAGGTCCCGCCAAGACCATTCGGCAGGCTGCAAAACCCAGATTAAGCACCTCATACAGGTGACGGCCCTCCTCAAGCAGTATGTCCTTTCCCACCACCCCCATATCGGCCGCGCCATACTCAACATAGGTAGGAACATCCGCAGGCTTCACCAGAAAAAACTTGATTTTACTTTTCTCATCTGTAAATATTAGCTTTCGGGATTCGTCTCTGTATTCGGAGCAATCAATTCCAATTTTCTCAAGTATTTCGACGGACAAATCCGCCAATCTTCCTTTTGATAACGCTATTGCAAGATACCTCACTGATATCACCTCTTCAATAAATCACTAATCTGCGCCGTTGCCACTTCGCCTGATTGGACATAGTGTATCTTCACTGTGTCCTCGTCAATAATGCTGATAACACCACCAATGCTTTTCGCCTTTGCATAAATAACTGCCGCCTCCGGGCTGCTGTCGGTTATATCCAGTTCCACTGCCAAACCCTGTCTTCTTAATTCGTCGCAAAGCGCAAAGGCAGTCTTTCTCCCTTTGTCGGAATAGCAAACAATGCTGTCCGTTCCTGGTTTTTCCACGGCCGCATTCTGTCTCTGCAACACCATTAAAATGAGGTTGATTCCAAGCGAAAATCCTGTGGCGGGGCAATTCTTTCCAAACTTTCCAACCAGTCCGTCATACCTGCCTCCGGTAAGTATCGGGAAGCCCACTCCATGGGTAAACCCTCTGAAAATAATACCGGTATCATAATCAAGACCCCTGAGCATTCCCAGATCAACAGATACATACCGTCCCAGGCCGTAGTCCTCAAGTATCCTCAATACCTGACGTATATTCTCAAGCGCATTGCGAGATCTATTTTTAAGATTAAGTGTTTCCGCCTTGTCCATTACGTCCGAGGAGCCAAAAAAACCTGGCAACTCTTGAATCAATTTTTTCAGGTCTTCTCTGACATCACACCTGTTCAGAAACTCTCCAAGGCCAACATGATCTTTTCGGTCAATGAGCACGCACACTTGAGCAATGTCCTCGTCGGACAGTCCCGTATCTTCCATCACCCCGTTGAAAAAATCCACCTGCCCGATATCCACCTGAAAGTTCTTCAGACCTGAGGCTTTCAGTGCATTGATTGCTATGGATATCACTTCAGCATCTGATTCGGGCGTGCTTACACCAAGCACTTCAATGCCCGCCTGCGTAAACTCGTTTTGCTTGCCACCGCCAAAATCATTATACCTGAACACATTGCCTATATATGAGAAGCGCAATGGGTATGTTGCTTCTTTGCACTTAGTCGCAGTAATCCTTGCAACAGGGACGGTGATATCCGGTCTTAATACCAGTATCCTGCCCTGCTGGTCGAAGAACTTGAACATATTTTCCTGCGACATTGCACCTTCATCGGACGCAAATACATCATAAAATTCAATGGTCGGCGTCTCAAGCTCGTTGTAGCCGCAACTCGTAAAAAGCGTCCTGAGCCGCTGTTCCAGGCTCCTTTTCTGATAACATTCTTCAACCAGAATATCCTGCACCCCGGCTGGAGTGTATATTTTCCACTTAGACACAACCTGCACCTCACTTTGCTACTTGGTTGATTTGCTACTTGGTTATTTTTCTACTTGGTTACTTTTCTACTTGGTTATTTTTCTACTTGGTTACTTTTCTACTTGGTTGCTTTTCTGCTTTATCACATCATTACGCTAAATTGATAAATCAATGAATTGAATTTATTATAGAATAGGACTATCGTTTTGTCAATAACCCAGATTCATATCGCAGCTAAGCTCCAGGTTCAATCGCAGCTAAGCTCCAAACTAAGGGTCGGCAGAAACATTCCTTCCGATTCTTTTCTGGGGAATGGAGCTTTGGTGTAGTTCCCAAGAATAGTTTTGGCAGAAGTTATATTTTAGCCGACCCTTAGTATCAGAAATCACAGTTTGAACCGCTGTTCACTCCAGATGCAATTCCGAAGCAATACTGTCGAACTGTTTTCTTTTGCAGCCGCTTCCGTTCCAGCTTCTGCAATCACTGCAGGATAATCCCGAGGAGCTTCCTCCCGGCGTCATAAGCTGCTTGTAGCTCAGGTGCCTGCAGTTCACTGCAACTGCCGAAAGATGATCTTCATTATAATCATAAATATTCATAACATCACTCCTAATGGCGCTGTCGCAGCAGACACAGGGTTTTCTGCCGCACTCACAACGACAATGACTCTACGTCCGAAATGACAGACAAATACCGGTCTATGCCCCAGAGCCTATTATTTGCATAAAACCTGCGGTTTATACCATGTCGAGGCCATGCTGCAAAGCAGTAAGCAGTGGGTTTGCAGAATAATAATGACCTGCGAAGGGCAAAAGGTTAAAGCACATCATATTTATAGCTTCACAAGGTTGGCGAATGCAGCCATCAGCCTTCTCATTCCGGCATTCCTGAACTCTATCTCAAGCATACAATCCTCTTTGTCAAACGTAACGGATGTTATCTTCCCTACGCCAAATTTTTTATGAACTACATTGTCCCCAACCTTAAACCCGGTAGTTAAAGAACTGTGCGGAATTCCGGCATCGGTGCTTCCGGCATCGGTGCCTCTCCTGCCGGCTAATGCAGCTGCTCTGCCTTCTGCACTGAGGCTGTGCCAACTGGCCTGCATGGTAGCTGGAACTGTCCCAAAACCTTCGTTTGAAGGCGCTATAGCCTTTCCGTTGTCAGCAGCGAATTTTGAACAACCGCTTCCTTCAGCGCCAAATCCTCCGCCTGATGTAAAGTCATATCCGTCATGCACACCTGCTCCTGTCCTGTTCTGCCGGTTAAGGAAAGTATCTGCCGTCTTTTTGCGTCTTTCTCTGTTCTCAAGCAACTCCTCAGGTATTTCTTTCATGAACCTTGAACACATGTTATAGGTGGTATTGCCAAAAAGCGTTCTGCTGTAGGTTTTTGTAAAGTAGAGCTTTTCCATTGCGCGTGTAATGCCAACATAGCAAAGTCTCCGTTCTTCCTCCAGCTCATCATCTCTGTCCATGGAACGCAGACCGGGGAAAACGCCTTCTTCAAAACCAGGTATGAAAACCACGGGAAATTCCAGTCCCTTTGCACTATGCAGTGTCATCAGCACAGCATGGTCTCTTTCACCTTCAAAATTGTCGATATCGGACACGAGGGAGACATTACCCAGATATGCTTCCAGCCCTTTTTCCTCACTTTGCGCCTCAAATTCAATGGCACCTGATATAAGCTCCATTATATTTTCCACCCTGGTCTGAGCCTCAATCGTATCCTCAGCCTTTAGTTCCGGAAGTATGCCCGATTTGTCAATGACCGTTTCTATCAGTTCCGAAACTGTCATAAATTCCAACATTGCCTTGAAACCGTTGATCAAGGACACAAACTCCGATAGTTTCTCTTTAGCCCTCTGAAGCTCAGGCACCTCGGACGCAGAGGACACAATGGCAAATAGGCTGCAGCTTCTGCTTAGTGCAATATTTTCTGCAGTGTCCAGGGTAGTATTGCCTATTCCTCTTCTAGGCACATTGATGATTCTTTTCAGCGCAATGTCATCAGAGGAATTCTGTATCAGCCGGAGGTATGCGATAATGTCCTTTATCTCCTTCCTGTCGTAGAATCTGAGGCCTCCAAACACACGGTAAGGTATTCCCGCTTTCATGAATGCATCTTCCAATGCACGCGACTGGGCGTTGATCCTGTACAACAGCGCAAAATCTTTGTTATTCCTGCCCTCATTCTTTTTCAGTTTCTCTATCTCACCGGCAATGAAAGCGGCCTCCTCGCGCTCGTTTCCGGCTTCATAAAGCTGTATGCCCTCACCCTCGGCATTCTCAGTCCAAAGAGTTTTTCTCTTTCTGCCCGGATTATTCTTAATCACTTGATTTGCCGCATTTATTATAGTCTTTGTGGAACGATAATTCTGCTCGAGCCTTATGACCTTACTGCCCCTGAATTCTTTCTCAAAGTCCAGAATGTTACGGATATTCGCCCCGCGCCACCCGTATATCGACTGATCGTCATCGCCCACTACGCAAAGGTTCTTGTAATGCTTCGCCAGAAGGCTTATCAGTGTGTACTGGGCAGTATTTGTATCCTGATATTCATCCACCAGTATATATCTGAATTTTTTCTGGTACTCTTCAAGAACCGGCGGGTGGTCTTTAAAAAGCTTGATGGTCATCAGTATGATATCATCAAAATCCAGTGCATTGTTGTTTCTGAGTTTTTTCTGATAAAGCTCATATATACGTGCGATCCTGCCCATCCTGAAGTCGGCGCCATTGATCCTTGTAAATATATCCGGCTCCTCCAACTTATCCTTGGCTTTTCCGATATGCGACATCACCTCTCTGACAGGGAAGTTCTTATCATTGAGGTTAAGCTCCTTCAGACAGTCTTTGATAAGGGTCTGCTGGTCAGCGGTATCGAAAATGACAAAACTTCTGCTAAAGCCCAGCTTCTCAATGTAACGTCTGAGTATTCTGACACAGGCGGCATGAAAGGTGCTCACCCAGATGTCATTAACAGATTCGCCAACCATGCCTTCCAGTCTTCGCTTCATTTCTCTGGCCGCTTTGTTGGTAAATGTAATGGCAAGTATTGATGAAGGATAGACAGGCTTTTCCTTAATCATCGCAGAAATCCTCTCAGGCATCACATCTGTCTTTTCAGTAGCACCCAAACCTGTTCTTTTTGATGAGCTATTGCCTACGCTGCCTGTATTGCCCGCACTGCCTGTATTGCCCGCACTGCCTGTATTGCCTACGCTGCCTGTATTGCCCGCGCTGCCTGTATTACCCGCTCCGCCTGTATTGCCCGCTCCGCCCGTCAACTCCCTTATTCCCTGCAGATCCTCCTGTGTCAGGTCTTCTGGTATATAATCGCTGTGATACGCATTGCCATACTTTATCATGTACGCTATTCTGTTCACCAGCAAGGAGGTTTTACCCGAACCAGCCCCGGCTAGTGCCAGCAATGGACCATTGATATGAAACACGGCCTGCTTCTGCGGGTCATTCAATTTCTTAAATTCACTCTCCAGTATTTTCTTTCTTAATTCAATAAACTCTTGTTTGTCTTTATCTGTCATCATCTGGTATGCACCTGTTCTTATATAATTATCCTTCAAAAGCTTACTTAAAAACATGTTTTTATGAGCTTTTGAAGGTATACTTGTCCTTGTAAGCTCATCGCAGCGACTTAATGCCTTTCTCCTATTATACCTCAATGATGCACTCTAGCACAAGATAAAATCAAACGCTTGTTCGTTATAAAAATTACAACCTATCTATACGGAAAACTATAATGTAATTGACTTCCATCATGGAACTATTGGCGTTAATTTGTGTCTAAACATACGCAATATATTTTGAATCATTGGAGGAGCTTTATGAAAAAATTATTTACAATTCTTATTATATGCGCGCTACTGCTGTCTGCCTGTAACGCATTAAACCCGGCAGAACGGAATGCTACGACGGCAGAGCAGTCAACCGGCGCTAACAACACTACGGCACAGACAACTACAGCTGGTTCACAGTCTGCTTCGACGGCACCGGCAGAGGTTTTTGCAAAGATTTCCGATTATTTCCCTTTTGTCGGGAATTTGCATACGAAGTACAAAGGTATTGGTAATGAGTACGCAGAGTTCGTAACATTTGTAGATTATGTTAAAGATAATAAAATGCAGATAAGAAAAAACAATGGGGGCACTGAAACGGTAGAGGTATATACTGTCAAGGACGGAGCACTGGTCTCTGCTTTTAGCCGCGGAGAGACTTATTACAAATTTGATTATACCTCCATGTTGGATGGTGAGGATGTTCTTCTTAAGGAACCTCTTGTAGTCGGCACCTCATGGACTGCCAAGGATGGATTGCCCAGAAGCATTACTGCGGTTGACAAGCAGGTTGAAACGTCGGCGGGCAAGTATAGCGCGATTGAAGTAACGACAAAAAGAAAGGACTCTACCGATAAGAATTATTATTCTAAAGGAATCGGGCTTGTTAAAACTGAGTTCGCCTCCAATGACGCCTCTATGCTGATAGTAAGTGAGCTTGAAAAGATTGAAAAGGACGTACCCTTTAAACACATAGTCAGATTTTATTATCCCCAATTCAATAAAGATCGTATAGTCTATATGGAACGTGAAGTAGCAATAAAAACAAATGAGGATATGAAATATAAATTCCAGAAGGAGCTCAAAACAATTCCGGAAAGCGGCGGTTTGGCAAAAACACTGACAAAGAACACGCAAATACTGGGCATTAGCCTAGACGATGAAAAGGATACCGTCACAGTTGATCTTTCCTCCGATTTTATAAAGGAAATGAATGCAGGAACTTCATTTGAGGCCATGCTGCTCAACAGCATTACAAATACTTTTGGTGATTATTATATGAAAAACAAAGTAATTATCACAATAGCTGGCAAACCGTACGAGTCTGGCCATTTCCTTATGAAGCAGGGTGAAGCTTTCAATGTAAAAAGGGACGGTATTGCACAATATAAATAAGGAACAGCACGCTTTTCTTTATTAAGAAAATAATTATCCCTTGGCCTAACCGAGGGATAATTTTATTGCT
>CAYGHY010000030.1:0-19574 GCA_964349435.1 uncultured Oscillospiraceae bacterium | reverse complement strand
TCATTTAACTGTATAAGCTTCGGTCATATTGCAAAAAATAACGTAGCATGTAGCGGGAACTGCAGAATAAACCTTAACTGAGGGATCGTTGAAGCATCAGCGATTATTTATGTAGGACGCATGGATGCGGTATCAAAATATAGTTTTAGTCGCAATACTGATTGTCGGAAAGGATGAAAATAAATGCTGGTGGTATTTGCAAGAGCGCTTATACTTTACATAATAGTCGTCATCTCAATGAGAATCATGGGCAAACGGCAAATCGGTCAGATTCAACCTTTTGAACTAGCCATAGCTATCATGATATCCGATCTGGCTGCAGTACCCATGCAAAATACAGGCATACCGCTCGTCAATGGAATAATCCCTATACTGACACTGCTCATTGCACAGATGCTTATGTCTCTGCTATCAGTAAAAAGCATTTGGGCGCGGGCATTAATTTGCGGCAAGCCAACTATTCTCATAGAGAAAGGGAAAATCAAAGAAGAAGAACTCAGAAGAGAGTTATATACGCTAAACGACCTGCTGGAACAGCTTAGAATCAACAATTTCTCCAATATAGCCGATGTCGAATATGCAATACTCGAAACTAATGGCCAGTTAAGCGTCATACCCAAATCTCAAAAGCGGCCTTTGAACCCTCAGGATATGGGCATAAAAACAGACTATGAAGGATTAACAATTGATGTGATCGTCGATGGACATATAATGTCAAAAAATCTTAAAATAGCGGGTAAGGACCAGCAGTGGCTTCTTAAGGAGTTGCACAAGAAGCACTACAAAAACCCGGTTGATATCCTTTATGCCTGCATCGACTCATCTGGTAAACTTTTTTGCATGCCTAATACTAAAGCGTAATATTCAAATTAATCCTTTCAGAAATAATGCGTTGAAGCATTCGCAATATCTCTGAAAGGCATATAAATGCAGATGAATTATGATTATATCGAGGTGGTACTCGTGAGAAAGGAGCAATATAAAACAATGCGGCACAGGCACACAATAAAAATTGCAGGTTCCGTCTTTATGCTAACAACTCTGATTATAGGAATGAGCATGTTTACGCAGCAAATCCTAAGCAGGGATTCTCTTCGACTTGAACAATTGATTGATGAAATAGAAAAAAATGCCAGGATAGAAGAATGGGATGCAGCGGAAACCAACCTCAAAAAGGTCAATGATGTGTGGTCAAGTGTAAAAGGGCTCTGGTCGGCGCTGATTGACCACCAGGAAATTGACAATATCAACATTACATTATCCCGCCTGCAAATGCTGGTACAGTCTAAAGAAATACCTTCCTTGCTTTCTGAAGCTGCAGCATTAAGAAAATACATTGGACATATTCCTGCAAAAGAAAAACTGGGCTTTGAAAACCTTTTTTAGTAACCTTGCTAGCCTAGACCAGATTCACGCTTTGCTTGCATTCTCCGGGATGAGATAATAGTATCACATTTTACATGCTCTCTGCCGCATCACCTCAAAAATAATAATGCCTGCTGCAACTGATGCATTAAGTGATTCCGCCCTGCCCTCCATTGGTATTTTTATAAGAAGATCTGAGTTTTCAGCAGTTTCGGTGCCAATTCCTTCCGCCTCACTTCCTACGATCATTGCAACCTGTCCTGATAAATCCGCTTCATATATGCTAACGGCTCCCTCCGCACGAGAAGCACACAGCATGAATCCACTCTTTCTGACAATATTCATTGCTTCAATAATGCTACCGCAATGATAGACAGGCACATGAAATATTGAACCCATTGTAGAGCGCAGCACTTTGGGATTGAAAACATCCACACAGCCGTCTGTAACAATAACACCTGCACAGCCTGCTGCATCGGCAGTTCTTATTATGGCACCCATATTGCCCGGGTCTTTGATGGTGTCAAGTATAACAAAAAGTCCATTGGACGGCAAAGCATTCTTCAACTGCTTTCTTTCCAGACTGAGAACGGCAAGAATCCCTTGCGGAGTCTGAGTATCGGAAATGGAAGCAAAAATTCTGTCCGGAATCACATAACAGTCAAAAGCCGAAGCGTTGAGCTTTCCCAGTAATTCCTCGGATCCGCCGCCCGATGAGAATGTTTCCGAAAGCACAGCATAAAGAATACTCACACGCTCCTTCAGAGCTTCTGCAACAAATCTGGCGCCTTCAATGAAAAAGAGACCCTTCTCATCCCTGCCGCTTTTACTTTTTAGTGCTCTGACCCCTTTAATTAGTGGATTCCGGCTTCCTGTCAATCTGATCATATGAACTCCTTAAAACAATAGAGGGCTTCGCAGCCCTCTATCCAATAATACCTCCGTTATGTTCACTTAAGAAGGTGCAATCCTAAGCATTCTTAATGCTGTTAACCAACTGTGCAAAACCATCTGCATCGTTTATTGCCATGTCAGCAAGCACTTTCCTGTTAAGACTTATGCCGGCTTTTCTCACACCGTTCATAAACTTGCTGTAGCTCAACCCATTTATTCTTGCTCCTGCATTTATTCTGGATATCCAGAGTTGCCTGAAATTCCTTTTATTGGATTTTCTATCCCTATAGGCATATGAAAGAGATTTCATAACTGCCTGGTTTGCTATTCTAAAGCTCTTACTCTTTCTTCCGAAATAACCTTTGGCCAGCTTAAGTATCTTCTTATGTCTGGCACGCGTTCTTGAGGCACCTTTGACTCTTGACATTGTAACCTTCCTCCTTCTTACTTATAAGGTATTAGTATTTTAATAGTGGCTTCATTGGCGGAAGAAGCGTAGGCACCGAGCCTGTGGTGTTTCTTAGCCTTTTTTGCCTTTGAAATAAGCCTGTGGCTTCTGTATGCGTGATTCATCTTTACTTTGCCGTTGGCGGTTATTCTAAATCTCTTCTTAGAAGCACTGTGTGTTTTAACCTTTGGCATTTTATCTCCTCCTGTATCGTTACTACAATATATCGCAAAAACAATAAATCCCTCGGATTTATTTATTATATACCTTATTGCTTTGGGTTGAGTATCATAATCATACTCTTGCCTTCCAGTTTCGGCTTTCTCTCCACCGTTCCCACTTCAGCAACCGCATCTGCAAATTTGTTAAGCACCTGTTCACCCATAGAGGTATAATTCATTTCCCTGCCCCTGAAACGAACACTCACCTTTACCTTGTCCCCATCCTTAAGGAATTTGTATGCGTTTTTTGTCTTGAAGCCGAAATCATGCTCCTCAATTTTCGGTTTTATCCAGACTTCTTTGATGCTTATAATCTTTTGATTTTTTTTAGCTTCTTTTTCCTTTTTGGCAAGTTCAAACATGTACTTACCATAATCCATAACTCTGCAAACAGGCGGTGCAGCCTGCGGAGCAATTTTAACAAGGTCAAGGTTCTTGGTAGCGGCCAACTTTTGTGCATCTTTTATGGGCATCACACCCAGCATGGATCCGTCAGAATCAATTACGCGCACTTCCTTGTCCCTTATGTCCTCATTAATCATCAATTCATTTCTACTACTAATAACTAAACACCTCCGAGCCTGTTAGTATAATTTTTCTGTAAAATAAGCAGCCAAAAAGTGGATCGCAGAAGATCTGTCAATCCACAGTATAGTCAGGTATACTTAGTAGGTACCTTCTATTTACCCTGTCGGATATTTCCGCAAGGTGAGAAGCGGATGACTTCTTCTTTGTTTTTACTGGCTTATCATAACAAAAGCACACTGGAATGTCAAGAAAATTCGCTTCGCTAATAACTTAAACTTAAGCGAGCTTAAGCGAATTTTCTTGTTCGCTATGGAACCCTATGGTTCCCTTCGACGGATGCCTTAAACCTTTTTTGCATCCTGAGCACCCTCCTTAAACAGGGAAAGGGGATTCCCCTTTCCAAGCCCCAGTACAGGAATTTCTTAGGAGCTTTAGAAATTCCTATACTTCAAGCATAAGTTCCAGAGTGCGTGCGCTTCAGAGCAAAGAGTGAAGACTTATTTGAAAACCCTATTGAAGGGCGAGAAGCACATCTCTTGTCACTACTTTATTAAAATGCTATACTCAGTTCATAACAATGGAATAATTCACAAACACAGAGGAGTGTTTCAATTGCCTTTTGACGGAATCGTAACAAAAAGTATTGTGGATGAATTATCAGAAAAACTTGTCGACGGCCGCATTGAAAAGGTTTTTCAGCCTGAAGCCGATGAAATTGTTCTGCAAGTCAGGGCAATAAATAAAAATCATAAACTGCTACTTAGCGCCAGCTCCAACTATCCCAGAATACATCTTTCCGAAGCAGTAAAAGAAAATCCGGCAGCACCTCCAGGTTTTTGCATGCTGCTCAGAAAACACCTCTGCGGTGGGAGAATACAGACCTTCGAGTTCAACGATTATGAGAGGATTGTCGGGGTTGTCATTAAATCTGCGAATGAGCTGGGAGACGTCTCTGAAAAAAAGCTCGTTATCGAAATCATGGGACGCCACAGCAACATCATACTTTTAAATAATGAAAATAAAATACTTGATTCCATAAAACACATCGACGCCGATATCAGCAGTGTCCGCGAAGTCATGCCCGCGAGGCCTTATGTATTGCCTCCCGCACAGAATAAAATCTCACCGTCACGGCTTAAAACGAATTTGCTGCTGGATTCACTGGATTCATCAACTCAGACCATTGATAAATTTTTACTGGAGCACCTCAAGGGCTTCAGTCCCCTGATGTGCCGGGAAGCCTGCTACAGAGCGGGTATTGATAACAGAATCGGTGCTGCTGCGCTGGATCCAGATAAACGTGATGCATTGAAGAAAGCTCTTGACGGTATTCTTGAGGAGATTAATCAAAGCGAATATTCCCCCTGCGTGTTATTTGAAGATAAACACCAACAAAAGCCTCTGGATTTTCACTGTCTTGAAATCCATCAATACAAGCATGTTCTGGCACTTGGTTCCATAAGTGAAGTACTGGATACCTTCTACTCATCCCGAGACAATGCGGAAAGGCTTCGGCAGAAGAAGTCCGACCTCAATAAAGTGCTGAATAACTCTATTGACCGTTGCTCCAAAAAAATTTCCATTCAGCAGGAAACGCTGCGGGACGTGGCTGATAGGGAAAATTTAAAGCTTTATGGTGAGTTGATCACAGCAAACATCCATACCGTACCTCAAAATGCAAAAAGCGTATACCTGCTTAACTATTACTCAGAAAACGGCGAATATATCGACATCCCTCTTAATCCGAATCTGCTGCCTCAGGAAAACGCACAGCGGTATTATAAAAAATTTGCCAAAGCAAAAAGCACCTATATGTATACAACCAGACAGCTTTCAGACTCGCAGAGGGAGCTGGAATATCTTGAAAGTGTTCTCCAATTGCTCGACAACTGCACATCTCTGCATGAAATGAATGAGGTAAGACAGGAGCTGGAAGAACAGGGTTATATGATGCTGAAGAAAAAGCCCTATGCCAGGAAATCCACCGCCAGAAAGCCTACCGCCATGACAGAACCACTTCGTTTCAAGTCCTCTGATGGGTTTGATATTTATGTAGGAAAGAATAACAAACAAAACGATTATCTTACATTAAAGTTTGCCCAGTCCAATGATGTATGGCTCCACACTAAAAATATTCCCGGCTCCCATGTAATTATTAAAAGAAATGGCCTCGACATTCCCGACAAAACTCTGGAGGAAGCCGCAGCCCTTGCCGCATGGCACAGCAAAGCCCGCATGTCCTCAAACGTTTCTGTGGATTATGCACCAGTGAAATATGTAAGCAAACCCTCCGGCGCCAAGCCCGGCATGGTGGTATATGTCAATTATAAAACAGCTGTGGTTACGCCCGAAAAACCTATATCAACTCATTAAACAAGCCTTCAACATCTGCTGATAATCCATTAAATATATACGACCGTGCAGTTTTTCCTTTTTCAATGGCATCGAACCTGCCAATACCATAATCCTCAAATTCATATATAATAATCTTTTCCTGTTTCGTATCAATGAGCCAGTATTCCTTTACACCAGACATCATGTAGGTGTTCAATTTTTCAATCATATCCTTGCTTCGCGTAATCTCAGACAGGATTTCAATTACCAGAGTGGGGGTACCCATATACCGTCCTTTTCCCGTAACATTGTTTTCCAGGTCGCAGGCTACTAAAACATCCGGCTGCATAACATCCGGATCCTTTATATCCTTTTTCTTAAAATGCACATCAAAGGGTGCCAAAAATACCCTGCATTTCTTCCCCTTGAAATATTCACTGAAAATCAGGTGCAACCTTCCAAGTATCTCCTGATGCCCCATGTTCGGGGACTCTAATAAATATATCTCGCCATTTATAAATTCCATTCTCAGAGTGCTTTTCTCATTAATCACCATAAACTCTTCATAGGAAACCTTTTTCCCTCTATATTGGTAGTCCAGCGCATTTTCTCTCACTTTAAAATACTGTTCAATATCCGTCACGTAAGGAGTCAACCTAGCTATTTTACTGCCATTCTTAGTTATAACAACATCGTTTTGCTGCTCAACACAATCCATATATTTCCCTAAATTCTGTTTAAGCTCAGTTGCAGTTACCACAACCCGTTCTCTATGATTAATAGAACTCACAGCAATCACCTCCAATAATCAGAATATCACAATAGACGATATATTGCAATCATATAGTTTATTTTCTTGTTAAATGTTGTTCGATATTTGTAATTATTTTGTGCGATATAGTCAAATTGTTCATTTTAAGTATCCAACAGCAATTTGCTCCATGCACTATAAGTGACTGGTGAGAAATGAAGCAATGGAGAGAAATGAAGCAATTGATATTTCCACTGATTTGGTATATCATATATAAAAAGCTTAGGGAGTGTCGATCCCCTTGGCAGCACAATAATATAAAAACAGGAGTGGTATCAATGGTTTCAGAAAAAATAACCGCCAATCTAAGCAGGTCTTCATGGATAAGAGCAATGTTTGAAGAAGGAGAAAAGCTCCGCAAGCAGTATGGGGCGGACAAGGTTTATGATTTTTCGTTGGGCAATCCCGATATAGAGCCTCCTGAAATTGTGAAAGATGCGCTAAGAAAAGCTGTACTGTCTGACACTCCGAGGATGCATGGGTATATGAGCAACGCAGGTTATCTCGATGTACGGGCCGCTGTTGCTGCAAAGCTGCAGAAGACAACAGGTGTGCCTGTGGGCGCACAGCATGTTGTAATGGAATGCGGTGCAGGCGGAGCAATGAATGTTGTGCTGAAAACGCTGTTAAACCCTGGTGAAGAGGTTATTATTTTTGTACCTTTCTTCGCAGAATACCTTTTTTATATAGATAATCACGGGGGGAAAGCGGTTCTGGCGGATACGGATCACGAAACCTTCCAACCCGACCCCCAGAAGCTGTATGATGCCATAACCCCTGCCACGAAGGCCATCATCATAAATTCCCCCAACAACCCCTCCGGCGTCATATACAGCCGCAGCACTCTTGAAAAGCTGTCTGAAAAGGTGGCTACAAGAGAAAAGGAATTTGGTACGGAAATATGTATCATATCTGATGAGCCCTACGATAAAATAATATATGACGGTGTTGAACTGCCCTCCATATTTACGATATTCAGGCGTGCAATCATGGTAAATTCTTTCAGCAAATCCCTTTCACTGCCAGGTGAAAGAATAGGCTTTGCTGCAGTCAACCCCTCGATAGGCGACACCCGCCTCCTGATGGACGGATTGATCTTCTCCACAAGAACATTGGGCTTTGTAAATGCCCCTGCCCTCTTCCAGAGAATATTGCCGGAATCACTGGAAGCTGTGGTAGATGTTGATGCATATAAAAAGAGGCGCAATATGCTCTACGATATTATCACAAAAGCAGGCTTCAAATGCCGAAAGCCAGACGGTGCCTTCTACCTCTTCCCTCAATCTCCCATCGCAGATGATGTGGAGTTTTGTAAAGCAGCAGTAAAGTACAACCTAGTCATCGTACCCGGAAAAGGCTTCGGCTGTCCGGGATACTTCAGGCTTGCCTATTGTGTGGATGAGAAAACTATTATAAATTCGCAAAAAGCTTTTGAAGCACTTGCTGCAGAGTATAATTGAGATTTCTGCACTTACATTGACGCTTCTTAGGGATCGTCAAGAAAATTCGCTTCGCTCATGACTTAAAACCAAAGCGAATTTATCTTGTTCGCTATATCTTTTCCGAAGAACTACATTGAAGCTCCGTTCTCCAGAAAAGAATCGGAAGTAATATTTCAGCCGACCCTTAGTTGTTGTCAAAGAGGATGACCGCTTATGCGTGCTGCTTGTATTACCAGGTCACCGATAGCTGTTCAACTCTATACAAGCTTAAACATCAGAAATGCCGCTATCAAAAAAATCACTTGATTCAGCTCGCATACTGCCCCGAGAATGTCTCCGGTTACGCCATCAAGTTTTCTGCCCAGAAACCTTGCCAGCAGAAAAGCGGATAGCGGGGGGACAACAGCCATCACCAGAAATATCAATAGAAGCGGAACGGCCGCAGACCACAGGCCGGCCAGCGTACCGTAAACTACGGTTGTAGCAGCAATTATGAGGAAATATGTAATAAGCCCGATAATGATATCGTTTCTGCCGCAGTATTCTACACACCACCTGCCTGGCCCATCGGACACGCCGGCATAGCGTGATGTGCCTGAACCGACCAGCGAACCGATTCTGCCCGCCACCGGCATAAGCAGCAATATGGCTATACTATGGCTGCCAAGAGAAGCAATAAGTGAACTGTTCAGCAGCAATACTACTGTAACAGCGAGAACCGCATTGGTGCCTACTCTGCTGTCTTTCATGATTTCCAGTGTTCTTCCCCTTGAATTGTTGGAAAAAAACCCGTCAGCCGTATCGCCAAGCCCATCCAGATGAAGACCGCCTGTTAGTGCAATATATAATGCAACTGTGAAAACAGCGGTTATATTGGCAGGAAACATCAGGCCAAGCATATAGTTGCCACCTGCCAGCAGCGTCCCAATTAAAAGGCCAACAACAGGGGCCGCAGCCAGCCCTTTGCCAAAATCCTCATGTTCCGCTTTTACTCTGACTTTGACAGGTATCGCAGTGAGAAACTGAAGCATTAATATGAACCGTCTCAGATAAGCCATACACAATTCCCTCTCTTATTCCGTCTGCCACTACTTTATCTTCACCGGGATACCGGATACGCATAAGTATACTTCATCAGCAGCCCGGGCAAGTTGCTGGTTCACCCTGCCGGCAATGTCGCGTACAGCCCTGCCCAGTGCGTATGGCGGAACCACTCCCATGCCAAGCTCGTTTGTGACCAGTATAAATGGGATATCCGTTTTTTTAATAATTGACAGGAGCGTCCCCACTTGCCCAACTACTTCCCTCTCTACATCATTAATGTCTTCCACAGAAAGATCTTCCCAGTCCATGGCCCTTAGCAGCATGATATTGGATACCATAATCGTCACACAGTCCAGCAATACAGCCTCGCGCCCATCCAGCATGCCGGGCAGTGTCCTGTCAAAGTCGCAGAAAGCCTCAAGAGTCTCCCAGCTTGAAGGCCTATGCTGCCGGTGGCGGCTTATTCTTTCCTTCATCTCGCTATCAAAAGCGACAGCGGTGGCAATATACAAAATGCTGCTGCCAAAGCTCCGTACCGTTTCTTCAGCAAAGCTGCTCTTTCCGCTCCTGGCACCGCCTGTCACCAAAATTAGCTTCCCCATGCCGTTGCCTCTTTTCCTTATATTACATTAATTCTAACGCTACCGCGATAACTACCGAATAATCCTTACAGTAATCTTTTATGGCAATACCTCATGAAGCCTTGCTGCTTCTATTACAATAGCTCCTTCCTTGAGCTCATTGTACAAGGCAAGAGCTTTCCCTCCGGTAAAATCCCTACCCTCCGGATTTCCGTTTTCTATAATAACTAACTTTGATGCCTTGGCGGCTGCTTCTAGATTTCTCATGTTTTGCTGTCCAAATGGCATATCGCATAGGATTGTTATATCCGCAGCCTTTATCTTCTCAATATTCCGCATCATCGCTTCTTCGTCAATTTCACTGAAAGGCTGGCAGACAAGAGCTTGGACACTGAATACTTCCGTACACCCCAGGTCGCTGTCCCCATGGGCAAAAACACCCGCCGTTACATTGAAACCCTTTTCGAACAGTTGCCTGATAACGCCCGAAGCCGAGCCACCCCCGCCAATCACATGCACTTTGATGATACGTCCCTTTTCAGTATGTCCAAGTAAATGAAAATCCAAAAGGCCTGATATCCGGTTCCTGTAAACAAGCGCATTCACGCCATAGGCTTCAGAGAGATTTGCCTGAGTAACTACCGCTTCAGGCGTCCCATCGGCAATAATCCGTCCATCCTTCATCAGAATCATTCTTGTGCAAAAGCGCATTGCTGTTTTCAGGTCATGTACTGCGGCAATTACAGTTTTGCCATTTTGGCGCAGCTCGGCAGAGTATTTGAATATTTGCTCTTCGTGAGCGATATCAAGGCTTGCCGAGGGTTCATCCAGCAATATCAACTCTGTCTCCTGAGCCAACACTTTTGCAAAAAGCACTCTCTGCCGCTCTCCGCCTGAAAGGGTATTAATCTGTCTGGTTTCAAACTTCAACGTATCTGTAAATTCCATATGCCTGCGCGCCATATTATAATCCGACCGGCTCTCTGACTTCAACCTGCCAAGCTGATGGTACCTTCCGGTCAATACGATATCGAGTGAGGAGAATGGAAAGGTTATTGCAGTATCCTGATGCAGCATGGCAATTTTACCTGCCACCGTTCCGGCACTCATGGCTTTCAGGTTTGCGCCCCAAATTTCAACATGTCCGGCGGCCTTGTTTATTCCATTGATACATTTCAGCAGAGTTGTTTTCCCGGCGCCGTTGGGACCTATCAATCCTATGAATTCGCCTTTGCCGGCTTCAAAACCAATATCCCTGAGGATATGTTCACCATTTATATAAAAGTTTAAATTTTCTATTACGAGTAATTTTCTATCATTAACTGGCAATCCATTATTGGGATGATTTATCAAAACATTTCACCCTCCCTTCTCGATTTAATAAGAAGGTAGAGAAAATAAGGCGCTCCCAGCATTGAAGTTATGATTCCCACGCTTATTTCGCCATTGGAGGGCAATCTGGATAAGATGTCGCAGCCCACCAGAAATATAGATCCGCCCAATGCGCTTGCCGGTATCAGAAGCCTATGATCCGGGCCGACAATAAGTCTCATTATATGTGGCACAATAAGGCCGACAAAGCTAACCGGTCCACATACGGATATTGCAGCTGCAGTAATTAGAGAGGTGAGCAGCAGCAGCAGCTTTCTGGTGCGTGAAGGTTCAAGGCCAACCGACTGTGCCTCTTCTTCTCCCAACAGCAGCAAGTTCAAATCCCGGGAGAACAGCATCAGCACAAGCAGCAATAGGATAACAGGAGCCGCTATCAGCCGCACCTGGTCCCACATCATTCCGTTGAGCCCGCCCATTGTCCAGAAAACATAGTTGCGCACCTCATAGTTATTGCTGTTAATGAGTATCAACTGTGTAAATGCACCAATAAAGGTACTGACAGCGATACCTGAAAGGATCAGTGTAAGAGGCGGTATTTTGCCCTTTCGCAAAGACAGGAGGTATATTGCCGTAACTGCCAGCAGAGCTCCGACTGAAGCAAATAACGGGAGAAGGTAGATGCTTTGGGCTGCAAAGCCGAGTGTTATGGCTATAACCGCGCCAAGGCCCGCACCACTGGATACACCTAAAATACCCGGATCAGCCATGGGGTTGCGGAACATTCCCTGCATAACAGCACCGCATGCTGCCAGCGCACCTCCTGCCAGGCTGGCAACTAAAACACGGGGCAGCCTTACAAGGTAAATAATTGCTATTTGATCCTGTGTCAGCGCCGGATCCTTCAGCATGCCCAAATTTACCAGTATGATTCTGAAGACTTTGTCCACCGGAACATAAACTGCTCCGACTGCCGCTGCCACCAAAATCGTCGCAACCAGCAGAACAAACATCCCCGGCAGGACTATCCTCATTTTTTTATATACTGTACTCTTTATAGTCATATGCATTTCCTTATTATGAACTTCCATGCCCAAACCCGCCTCTTTGTTATGTTCCTCTATTCAAACAGCTCCGGATAAGCTGCCCTTGCCACATCCTCCACCGCCAGCACAACATATTGCGAAATAGCACTTATATGCGGGTTGGGTATGGATATAAGCCTGCCGCGGCTGATAGCCTTTACTGTCTGAAGGCTCTTATCTCCTTTGAGCGTATTAATCATACCCTGGAGTGAGTTGCTCTGATCGTAATACCAGGAAGGCAAAATGATAATATCCGGGTTAAACTCAATGATCTTCTCTTTTGAAATAACCCGCCAGCCTTCGATGCCTGCTTCAGATACCACATTAATAAGCCCTGCTCTGGTCACAATGTCGTCAAAGTTTGTACCCCGTCCACTGCTGCCCATTTCTCCATAGTCCAAGACCGTTAGCTTGTCCTCGCGTTTCAGCTTTGCAAGCTTCTCCTCCATCTCTTTCAACTTGCTGCTCATCCATTCTGTCATTTCCTGACCTTTTGCATCTGCTCCTATAATATTCGATATTTCTGCAATAATGGTTTTTTGTTCGTCTATATTTGACGGCGTTTTGAAAGCGTATACATTGATGCCGGCATCCCTCAACTGCTTGACATACTTGGCATCCGCCCATGTGTCCAGTATTACCAGATCCGGCTTTAGAGCAATAACATTTTCAAGATTGTCCATTGTGGCTCTTGCGGCAACTCCCGCTGCTTCGGCCGAGATGTTGGAAATACCTGCATCATCCGCATATTTGGTCAGTGCAAGAATCCTGCTTTTATCGATCAATCCAAGCAATATCTCGTCAGACCCCAGAGTAAGGGACACAATACGCTGAGGCTCTCTGTCGATAGTCATTGCAACTCCACCCGCATCTGTCACCTTAAGCGGAAACTTTTGTACTGCGATTTCTTGTGCGGCGGCAGTTTGAGCGTCAGCATCCTTTTGTGCTGTCGAACCGGCTTGGTCTTCAGGCACGGCCGGTCCGGAAACGGCAGTCTTTTCAGCAGATACAGCAGCTTCAGCGGAAGAGGCCGGTTCCTGTCCCCTTTTTCCTCCACACCCTGTCAGCATTATGGAAAACACTATTACAGTTATAATCATGGCAATCATTGCCGGTTTATACTTCACATTTGTATCAAAATTCATTTTCTTTTTCATCATTTTTCTCCTTGTCTAAGTAAATTTAAAATGCCTTTAAAGTAGTTCGGCTCGTATCAATTACTATTTTTCGTTTAAATACAATAACTATCCTTTTAATACTCTATTCCTTTTCTTGCTTTTACACCCTTTTCAGCCGGGTGCTTGACAGCCTGGATTTCAGACACATAGTCGGCAAGTTCTACCAGCTCCGGTGCCGCTCCTCTACCGGTCAACACCAATTCCAGGCTTTCAGGCTTGTCTTTTATGAACTTGATTACCGTATCCTTGTCAAGCATGCCCGATGAGATCGCACCCAGAGCTTCATCCAGTATGAGCAGATTTACTTTGCCTCTCGCAGCCGCACCTACTGCATATTCAAAAATTCTGCGCTGTTCCGCAGCTATCTGAGCCTTCTCATCATTATTCATCTCCCAGGTAAACTTTTTTGTTTCTATACCCCTATGCAGCGTAAAACCAGGCTCAAGCACTTCCAAACTGTACATCTCACCGGTGGGCGCACCCTTCAGGAACTGTACCATCAAAACCTTCAGCCCCCAGCCGCAGGCTCGCACACCCAGCCCCAAAACTGCGGTTGTCTTACCCTTGCCGTCTCCTGTATATATGTGTACCAATCCCTTCATATAGCTATCCCTTTCTAACCGTCAACAAAACGAAACCTCCCGACTATACTGTCAAGAGGCTTTTATATACATGTAATGATGTTCGATCGACATCCCATGCACCCCCTATCACTCGTAGAGTTACAGTGTTACCGTACAGGCAGGTCTTCTGGCTCAAGCATCCTCACCCTGTCGCTCCTTCCCGGTTTCCCAGTGGTTTACGTCAGGACTCCTCTATTACAGCGGCGGGACCGCGTGGGATTCAAACCCACTTCCCTATTTATCAGCTTTCAGGCTGAAACCTGTACATCTATTCAATTAGTATAAACTCAGTCTATACTATTCTGCTTTATATTTCAACTATCATATTTATTCAACTTCCCTACACAAATTTCTGCGGATTGCCGCTCCTGGAGAATCTATAGATGGCAATAAGCATCAACACTCCTGCGAAGGCTGCAAGTATAAGCAGATTTATAAGAATGTCACCCTGCCCTCCTCCGGCCTGAAGCTTCTGTATTGCATTAATCGCCCAGCGTTGCGGTACATAATAGCTTATTTTTTGCATAAAATCAGGCATAAGATCAATGGACCAGTAGCAACCGCCCAGCATGGAGGTCGGTGTTATAATCAGCGTACTCAAGGTGCTTGCCATATAGGAAGAGCTTGAAAATGCTGTTACAACAAGACCGATTCCGATTGCTACAAGTCCGAACATCAGTAGTATTACAAACAAAGCTGTATCTCCGACACCTGTGTCGATGCGCAAAAGGAATTTCATGACAAGCTGAATGATCAATATTTGTGCTGTTACGATGAGCAGGCTCGTTATTGCATTTCCCGCGATGAACTGTCCGGCGTTGACCGGAGCGGCGCATATTCTGTGGTACGTGCGATCCCTCTTTTCCTTTAGTATTATCATATTTATCAAACTGGCTCCAAGCATGATGAACATGATAAGAAACCCAATGGTCGAAAGAGCTATATACTGCCCTGCCCTTTTATCCTCAAGCTTTACAACTGACAGCCTTACAATCTTCGACTTGTATTGTCCGTACAGGTTGTCGAAGGCAGCCCTGTCTCCGGCAGCAGCAACCGACAGCTTGTAAAGTGTATCCGTATAGCTGTTCAGCATCTGAGTCACCCACATTGTAGTATCCTGCCCCTTTACCGACATAACCTCAATACTGATGGGGCTGCCTTTATAAATACTATCACTGTAACCGTCCGGAACGATAATTGCCGCCGCAAGCTCCATATCCAGCAGCTTGTCTTTCACTTCACTCTCTTTGATATCATAAATCTTGTAGGTATTTGAGTTCTGCAGAGCCGCCTCCAGATCCGCCGATAACACTCCATTATCATTATTTATGATTCCCACTCTAAGCGGCGAGGTGCCTGAATTGCCATATATTAGTATTGAGAGCACCACTCCGGCCAGGGGTAGAAATAAATATACTATTATATTACCTTTTTTTCTGAAGGTCACCCTGAGTATATTTGCAATGATTAATAGGATATTACGCATACTTTCCGGTCCCCTTTCTCGAAAACAGCACGGCAATCAAAATAAATGCGACTGAAACCGTAGTACTTATAGCTAATGAAATCGCTACATGTGAATAGTCCCCGCCATAGATAACCCTGAAAAGCGCCGAGTTGATCCATTTGACCGGTGAAATTACCGAAAGCTTTGCAAATGCGGAACCCATTACATCCAGCGGAACATATCCGCCGCCGAGGAATATACTGATAGGTATGATTGTGTTCATAATTCCATTTGCTGCATCAGCGTTTTTGAAAAAGTATGCCAGGCCGACCCCCATACTTATCGACATAATTGAGTGAGACAGCAGCAGCAGTCCTACAGTTGTCAGATCCTCTCCCCAATTGGCCTTGAGCACCAGGCCACTGAAAACGATTACCGCCAGCCCTTGTACTATGGTGACTATGATGCAGCCCAGCACCTTGCCTGTCAGCAGCTCATACCCGCTTACCGGTCCGCATAAAGTTCTGCTTGCCGTCTTTTGAACCAAATCGCCTCTGACGCTCCAGAAGCCGGTCATTGAAGCATACAAAAGTATCATGGTCGTCATGGTGATTGTATAATAGTCCAGTGATCCAGGCTGCCTTTTTTCCTCCAGCGCCTCCAGAATTACATATTCTCCATGCTCCTGCATCTTAGGCAGAGCCATTGCAGACGGGTTGCCGGCAGCTATGGCCGACATTGCTCCATAGGTATTGATAAAGCTGTTCAAAGCATTCTCCAGAAGGCTTGCCGTAAAGCTGTACCTCTCATTTTTGTAAAGCTTAATCTCCTGCGGGTCATCTGAAATAAATAAAAATGCAGAATACTTATACTTCTTTATACTCGCAATACCGAAATCAACGTCATCGGTTTTCTCGAATGATATCCCCATTCCTTTGGACAATTCTTCCCTGAAGCTGCCAAAGGCTTTTGTCAAGGTTTGCGCGCGCTCATTTGTGTCCTCGGTATAAAGCACTTTTATACTTCCAAGCTTGACAGTTCGTTCAAAGGTACTGGAAAAGGCTGCTCCCAGTATAATAATCAGTACTATCGGGAAAATCACCATCATGGCATTTGCTTTAAAATCGCGTATATTCAGTCTAAATTCTTTAAGAACAATCCTTGCCATATTCATAGCATTGCCCCCTAATCCCTTAGTCTTCTGCCCGTCAAAGACAGAAATACCGTTTCCAGGTCCGGCGTTTTGCTCTCAACGCTCTTTATCGAAAACTCACTGACAGTGAAGTATTGTATAATTTTATCCAGATTATTTACTTCATGTGCGCTTGATATTTTTACAGTGCTTCCCTCGATTTCGATGCTGCAGACACCCGGAATATCTTTAAGCTGCTCTTCGTTAATTCTGGAATTGGAGCCCGCAACGGTAATCCACACTATGTTCTTATTATTAATCAGGCTTTTTAGCTCCTCTCCGGTGCCTAATGCAACCACTTTTCCATGATCCATTATTGCTATGCGGGTGCAAATCGCCTCAACTTCTTCCATATAATGGCTTGAGTAGACTATAGTGCTGCCAAGCTCATTGAGTCTTTTTACCGATTGCAATATGTGGTTTCTGGATTGGGGATCTATTCCAACCGTAGGCTCATCCATAATAATCAGCTTTGGTTTGTGGGCTATGGCACAGGCAATATTGAGTCTTCTCTTCATGCCCCCCGAAAAGCTTTTTGGATAGCCCTTTTCCTTTTCGGAAAGACCGGTGAATTCCAGTGCTTCCTTTGCCGCCGCCTCCAGCGTTCTGCCTCTCAGCCCATATAGGCTTGCGAAGAATTTAACGTTTTCGAGGCTGGTCAGCTCTTCATAAATTGCTATGTCCTGCGGCACAATACCGATGCTGCGTCTGGCGGCCATGGACTCCTTCCTGACATCTCTGCCCAGAATACTGATACTGCCCATGTCTATGTCCAGAAGCCCGGTAATCATATTGATTGCCGTACTTTTGCCGGCTCCATTGGGTCCCAGCAGTCCGAATATTTCACCTTCCTCTATGTTGAGGGTCATCTTGTCTACTGCTGTCAAGTCGCCAAATTTCTTGACAACCTGTTCCATAGCTACTATACTCATTTAAACCGCTCCTTTACATTCAAGCATATTCTCCAATATCTTTTTTAAGGACTTGCATCATAGTTTGAAGAAATACTCCGCACTACGGTAGATAAAGCTTGATGCCATTATTAACAGCATGCCGGCAAGGGAAATAATCAGTCCCTTATATATTTTTATACTAATAAATGACCTTGTTTTGCTGATTAAAATGGACAAAAAGCAATACCAGCTAATATCAGCCAATATGTGTCCCAGAAAGAAGACAATTACACCCTCTATTCCAAAACTTGCATAAGCACTCATTGTGAGTCCCAGGCCAACAACAGCCCACCAGAAAACAAAACCGGGATTGAGCACACTGATGACCGCCCCTGCTACAAGCATGTTGCCATATCTGACATCTGTCTTGTTGCTCTTGAAGTTGACGCTTATTTTATTCAGATAGGCATCCCGCAGCATGCATACCGCCAGATATAATAAAGCCAAACCACCTACGGCGCCTATTATCGCTCGTGCCAAGTCAGTTCCAAGAAATTTTGACAACCCTGACAAAATCAGAACAACTATGATCAATTCCAGTAAGACATGTCCTATAGAAAGCAGCAAGCCTGATATCGACCCGTGTTTAATACTTTTGTCGACAGCATAGGAAAATAAGGGGCCCGGCATGATGGCACCTGAATAACCTATAAAAAGAGAACTGACGAAAACCTCAATCACACTCCAACCTCATTCTATAAAAAGCTATTTTAAATATAATACCACTTAAGACATAATAGTCCAATATCCCAAGCTGTTTATTAATTTCAACTGTTAATTTCACCCAGTTTGAATTTTTCGTGTATTGCATTCACGGCCCGTTCTGCTTTTTCCACATCAACAAGTACCGATATTTTCATCTCGGAGGTTGTAATCATGTGTATGTTAATATCCGCATCATACAGCGCTTCAAACATCATGGATGCGACACCGGGGTTATTCACCATGCCAACACCCACAACGGAAACCTTCGAGTATTTATCGGAAGGCCTGACTTCTTTTGCGTTAATAACGCTAAGGTTGGCATTTATAACATCAAGAGCCTTTTGCAGATCTGCCTTCTTTACCGTGAAGGATATATCGTTGGTCTCATCCCTTCCAATGGACTGAAGGATAACATCAATATTGATCCTTTCCCTGGAAAGCAGCGAGAACAGCTTATAAGCACTTCCGGGTTTGTCCTCTATACCCATGACTGCAATTCTTGCGATATCATTATCTCTGGTAACTCCTCTTACAAGCATTTTTTCCACATTACCTACCTCCTTAATTACTGTACCCTGTGTTTTATTCAAACTGGATCTGACCACCATATTTACGCCATACTTTTTGGCAAGCTCCACTGACCTGTTATGTAGCACGTTTGCTCCAAGGCTTGCCAGTTCAAGCATCTCGTCGTATGAAATGTCTGCCAGCTTACCGGCGTTTTTAACGATTTTCGGGTCAGCCGTGTATATGCCGTCCACATCACTGTATATTTCGCAGATATCCGCCTTCAGAACCGCCGCCAGAGCTACTGCCGTTGTATCGGAGCCGCCCCTGCCGAGAGTGGTGATATCCTCGTATTTGTTCCAGCCCTGAAAGCCTGCCACAATAACAATATTCTTCTCATCAAGCTCTTTGAACAGTCTTTCGGTGTCGATATTCTTTATTCTTGCATTTCCGTATTGACTGTTAGTACTTATTCCCGCCTGATAACCTGTAAGGGAAATTACGTGACATCCCAGATTTTCTATCGCCATAGCCAGAAGCGCCATAGAAATCTGCTCGCCCGTAGCAAGTAGCACATCCATCTCGCGTTTCGACGGATTTGCATTTATTTCACAGGCTTTTGTAATCAGTTCATCTGTCATATCTCCTTGAGCTGAGACAACAACCACCACCGAGTTCCCTTCTGTGTACGTTTCTACAACTCTGCCGGCAACATTAGCAAGCCTTTCGGCATTTGCAACAGAGGTTCCGCCATATTTTTGCACTATAAGACTCATGTTCATCACCTTCCTAATCAAAGAATACCGAAATTATAAATTGCCATTTTTGTAGAGGCTTTATTATTTCAAGATTATTTCATTATCCTTAAAATTAATCTTCTTCTATTC